>NZ_RZOJ01000002.1:0-67945 GCF_003998845.1 Mesorhizobium sp. M4A.F.Ca.ET.022.05.2.1
CCATCGGCACGATGAGCGTCGGCGCGCGCGGCGTCTTCAACGCCGCTTACGAACCGCTGTTGTTTCAGGTCGATACCATCCCCTTCCCGGCCGCGGGCCACGAGCAGGAAACACTCGACGCCTTCGAACGGCTGGCGCGTAACGACGAGGTTGCCGCGCTGATCGTCGAGCCGCTGGTGCTTGGCGCCGGTGGCATGCTGATGTACCCGGCCTCAGTTCTCGCCGAACTCAAGCGCATTGCCGAGCGCTCGGGGACGCTTTTCATCGCCGACGAGGTCATGACCGGCTGGGGCCGCACCGGCACCATGTTCGCCTGCGAACAGGCGGCGGTCGCGCCCGATATTCTGTGCACCTCCAAGGGTCTGACGGGCGGCTCGCTGCCGCTTGCGGCGACGCTTGCCACCGATGCGATCTTCCGCGCGCATTACTCCAGCGACCGGGCCAGGACCTTCTTCCATTCGAGCTCCTACACTGCAAACCCGATCGCCTGCGCGGCAGCACTGGCGAATGTTGGTATCTGGAACGACGAGCCGGTGGCGGACCGCGTGGCTGCGCTCTCACGGATGCAGGCTGAGAAAATTGCGCGGTTCAACGGAGATTCGCGCTTCGAGAATGTGCGCACGGCCGGCACCATCGCCGCGCTCGACCTCAGCGTCGGCAATGCGGGCTATCTCGCCGAGGTCGGCCCCAGGCTGCGCGCCTTCTTCCTCGATCGAGGCTTGCTGGTGCGACCGCTCGGCAATGTCATCTACCTGCTGCCGCCCTATTGCGTCACATCGGGCGAACTCGACCGGCTCTACGATGCCGTCGACGAGGCGGCCGGACTTGCGACCGACAAAAGATGAACCGCACAGCGCGCATCATAGGCCTTGGCCATCACGTCCCGGCCCGAAAAGTCGCCAATGCCGAGATCGAGACAAGCCTCGGGCTGGAAGCAGGCTGGATCGAAGGGCGCACCGGCATCCGCACGCGTTTCTGGGCAGAGCCCGACGACACGCTTTCCGGACTGGCGGCCAAGGCCGGTGACATGGCGCTTCAGGCCGCCGGCATCGACCGCAAGGAGATCGGCCTGCTGCTGCTCGCCACCTCGACGCCGGACCATCTGCTACCACCGAGCGCGCCGCTGGTGGCGCACAGGCTCGGCCTCGAAAAGGCCGGTGGGGTTGACCTGGCGGGCGCCTGCGCCGGGTTCATCTACGCCATGGCCTTCGCCGACGGCTTCGTGCGCCTGCACAGCAAGCCGGCCATCGTCATCGCCGCCAACATTTTGAGCCGCCGGATCAACCCGGCCGAGCGGGCGAGCGCCGTGCTGTTCGCCGATGCCGCCGGCGCGGTGGTGCTGGCCCCGTCAAATGATCCCAGCCACGGCATACTCGGTGCCTCGGTTGCCTCGGATGGGTCCGCTTATGGCCTGATCCATATCGCGGCGGGCGGCAGCAAGCGTCCCTTCGCGGAAGACATCGACATCGCCGAAACCCGCATGACCATCGCTGACGGCCGCGAGATCTTCGTCAAGGCCGTGGAGATGATGAGCCGCTGCTCCGTCGAGGCGCTGGCAGCGGCCGGCCTTTCAGCGCCGGAGATCGCCCGATTCGTGCCGCATCAAGCAAATGCCCGCATCTTCAACGCCGTCGGCAAGTCGCTTGGCATTGAGGACGGACGCATCGTCAAGACCATCGCCGACTATGGCAACTCGTCGGCCGCGACGATCCCCCTGTCGCTGTCGGTTGCCCACGGCGCCAACCCCTTGCGACCGGGTGAGAAGCTGCTGCTGGCCGCCGCGGGAGCAGGTCTTGTCGGTGGGGCGCTTGTGGTCGGTTTCTAACCCGGCTGATCCCACCCGATGCAAAGCAGCGCCTAAAAAAATAAGTTCCAAGCTCGACGTTTGAGGTCTCATTGCGCTCATAATAGAGGTGACGGGGCAATGTGCGCAGGCAAGCAGTATATCGCCAGGTCCTCTGGATTCAGGCAGCGGCTTGACGCAACGCTTCAGGACGCGGCAGCGCCACCTCGAGATTGTCGATTAGCCGCGTTTCGCCAAGCCACGCAGCGACAAGCAGCCGCGCTGGTCGATCTAACGTGAGCATTGGGGCAAGATCACTATCCGCGCGCAATTCGAGGTAATCGACCTGTGAGAAACCGGCGGCGAGGATCGCCTCGCGCCCGACACTCAGCGTGCGAGGTACAGATTCTCCTGAACTCAGCTGCCCGGCGGTTTGGACCAGGACTTCAGCCAGCCGAGGCGCCCTGTTGCGCTCAGCCAAAGTGAGCCGCGCGTTGCGCGACGACATTGCCAGGCCATCGGCTTCGCGCACCATCGGACCCAGCGATGATCTCAATTGGAATATCGAGGTCACGGACAAGCTGGCGCACGACGTGGAGCTGCTGAAAATCCTTCTCCCCGAAAAACGCCAGGTCGGCCCCAGTCTACGGAAGCAGCTTCGTGACCACCGTTGCCACGCCATCGAAGTGGCCGGGCCGAAACGTGCCGCAAAGCCCGTCGCTCATACCACCGACCGAAACGCTGGTCGCGAAGCCTGGCGGATACATGTCGGCGGCGTTGGGAGCGTAAAGGATATGGGTGCCGACAGATGCGAGCTTCGCCGCGTCATCATGTTCGGTGCGCGGATAGGCGGCCAGATCGGCCGCATTGTTGAATTGCGTCGGGTTGACGAACAGCGTCACGATCACCCGATCAGCCTTGGCCAACGCGGCTCGCACGAGGCTGAGATGCCCCTCATGCAGGGCGCCCATCGTTGGCACAACGGCAATCCTTAGGCCCTCGCGGCGCCAGGCGGCAACGATGCTGCGAAGTTCGGAGACGATGCGGACGATCGGGGTGCTCATAGGGCCTCTCCTCCACTGACTGGGCCCGGTTCATGGCCGAAGACGTGATCCGCGGTCGGAAAGCTGCGGTCGCGCACCTCCTTTGCGTATGCCGCAATCGCTGCCTCGGCGTCGCTTCCCAGCTCTGCGTAGCGCTTGACGAATCTTGGCCGAAAAGCGCCAAACAAGCCCAGCATGTCATCGACAACAAGGATCTGACCGTCGCAGGCCGGCGATGCACCGATACCGATTGTTGGGATCGCCACTTGCTCTGTAATCAGCCGAGCCAAAGCCTCCGGTATCTTCTCAAGAACGACGGCGAAATGCGCCGGCCTCGGCCACCCCGTCGCATCGCGCAGGATCCATCTCCGACGCATAGGCGCGACGATAGCGACCGCTGATTTGGTGGTGGGTTCCGATCTCGGGCGGCGAAGGCGCGAGAAAAAGCTTTCGGCCTGATTGGTGCAGGCGCCGTCGTCTGAATAGGCGTGCTGGTGGTTGATGCGCTCGACGGCGGTCGTTGCCCTACGAAATCGCAGGACTTGCATACCTTCCCATTTGCTTCGGATCCTTAGGTCGATGAACCTACCTCATGGCCGACGTTCGGCGCTCGTGATTGAGCCTGTGCCAAGCGGCGCGAAGAAGCACGTCCATCTCATCTTGTATCTGCCGACGCGAAATGTCGGAAACAAAGACTCACAGATATGATACCGCTCATCCGGCGCGGCCTGGACGCGGTCCCTCGGGATAAACCACTCTCCCGTCGGCGGATCATTCCGAGAGGATGGTTCAGGTTGCTTGACGTAGTAGCCATCCTTAGTAGGTCTCACGTCGCTGGACTCGATTGGATGGCAATCTCGATTGCCGCAGCACCTAAAATGAAGAACAGGGTCCGTCTTGCCTGCGTACCAATCATGGGCGTTGGCATTGCCAGCCAAGATAACCCACACGAACGCAATACCCCCTGGCAACCGCGTCATGGCATGGGCTCTCGCACCTACTAATACCATATTAGTGATAGCCAAACCGCAGGCCTGAAGCCGTATTGACGGGCGCAGAGGTCCCAAGAGCGAAGCGCCACTGACCGACCAGCCCGGCTACGGATAGGCCCGCTAGACGACCTTGTCACACGCAGAGTGGCGTTCTGCGAATGCTGCTGACGCCCGCTGATACCGACAGGCTGCCCTCCGAACAGGTCATCGTCGCAGCCCGATCTTGGATTTTCTGTAGTTCATCGGGATCGGCCATGCTCACCCGTTGATCAACAAACGCCGTCTCAAGCGTGAGCCTTTCGAATAGGTCTCCCTTGCGTTGATCATAAGTCTTAGCAAGCCGCGCACCATCGAACCCCCGGTCATCTCAGCCCTCTTCTCTTTGTCTCGGAAGTACTCTTCTGCAACCGCTTGGTGCATTCGAAAAGAGATCGACTGCACAGGGATGCAGATAAGTTCACGTCATGTGGTCACTTCAGCGCCCGAGGGACTCTCTTGCGGTGGCGCGAATTACTCACTGACAAACTTGACCATTCCGGACTTCACGCAAGCACATGAAGTCCGGAATGATGTAATTGCCACAAAATAAGGTTGCCACCTTTTGCTTTGTTTATTCGGTACTTGACTCTCTGGTTACAGATCCGCTGTGAGCCAACGCTTATTAAACATATCTAACTTATCGCGCGAGCCTGTTTGCGATTTTCCCGTTTATCCTTCGCTGCGATGCTTGCATTTTCGTCTACGCCGGGGTTATGGCAATCACGGGTTGTTAAGTCAAGCTTGTCCTGAACAAGAGAATGTGAGAGTTGTGCGCCGCTCAAATTGTCGCTCAGGCATTACTGTTATCGGTAAAAAACAAAGGAGAGCCGGCCAGTATTACAATTGCGCTTCACGGGTGAATTAGTTGTTTTTGTCGATTCTGCGCTGGGCGGCCCAGAGGGGGGTTATTGACAATGGTTGAATCGATTGAAATGACACTGGAAATATGGGCCTCGGCGCTGCGCGAGGTGAAGTCCCGGATCAGGAGACTTTTCCCTCAGGAACGTGTGGCGATTTCGGCCGGACTTTTCCTTGAAGGTCTGCTCCGGGATGCGCATCGCAAAACCGGGTGGATGCGCGCCGAGGCTGCGGGTGACCCTGGACCGTGGCGTCAACAGGCCATTCTCGGAAGGGGCAGGTGGGACGCAGACGCCCTGCGCGACATTGTGCGCGAATATGCCCTCGAAACGTTGGCTGACGCCGAAGCGGTCCTGGTGATCGATGAGACGGGTTTCGTCAAGCAAGGCAAGACGTCCTGTGGGGTAGCGCGGCAGGTCAATGTCTCGACAGGCAAGATGGCCAACTGCCAGATCGGCGTGTTCGCCGCCTATGCATCCAAGCACGGGAATGCTTTCGTCGATCGTGTGCTGTATCTGCCGAGGGCCTGGACGGAAGACCCTGCCCGCCTGGCGCGGGCCCACGTGCCTGCGGGCAAGGACTTTCGCGACAAAGTCCCGCCTAGCACTTGATATGATCGCGCGTATTGTCTCAGCCGACGTACCCTTCAGTTGGGTAGCCGTCGACTTGGTCTACAGTGGCGTCGACATCGAGATGGCCCTACGACGCTGGTCCAAGGGATACGTGCTCGCCGTTAGCGCAGACCATCATTTCGCTTTCCGAAATCGCCTTTTTCCGGAAGGAGGAACGGCCGAAGATATCGCACGGAACCTCGATCTCTCCGTTTGGTGGAGCTTCCCCCCAGGAGAGGCGCTCCAGGCCTCTAAATCATGGGCTTACTGCCCGTTCACGGACACGGACGTCGCGCAGTTCGATAAAACCCGCTCAGGCCTCTGGACCGCTGGGCTCTTGATCCGACGCGATGCGAACCAGGCTCTCAGCTACTTTTCAACATGGTCTCCAGTGGGAACCGAGATCGAAACCTTTGTCGCAGTGCACCAATGCTGCAGGATTGTCGAGGAAGGCCTACGCACGGCGAAGAACGAGCTGGGTCTCGACCATAACGAAACCCGTTCTTGGCACGGATGGCATCGCCACGTCTCGCTCGTCATGCTTGCATTCGCGATGGTGTCGACCGTTCGCCACAAGGCGAGCCTCGACCCCTCGGGAGCGGTTGGAAGGCTCATGGAAACGAGCCGCCGCTTCGAACGCTTACCGAGGCCTCCCAGGAAACCGAAGCCGGGATCGCTCGGCGCCGCGGCCGCCGTCCCATGGCAAGATCAATCCCGCGAACGTAGCCGCAAGCCCTTGCCGGTCAAAACGCAATAGTAGCGTGAGGTTTCCATCATGAATTTGTCCGTGAAACGAGGTTCACCCCTCTTCCGAGACAGGGCCGACCAGGCCGCCGGATACGCTTGGATTGGGAGAAATGAGGTGGCCATGCGACAAAATGCCATCATCGGTGACTGTATGTGGATCGAGACATCCGACCCTGAGCAAGGGCGTAGCGCGAAGCTCTGAGAGGGTACGGGTTTCGGGTTGGAGCGAGTTTCAGTTGTCTTTGGGGAGAACGCCGTTTGGAAGCCGGGATTCCAGTGAAACAGTCCAGAAAGTTGCAGAACTTGCACCATGCCCAGGCAATGTTGAGACAAATTCGTCAGACGGCGCAGGCAGATGGTGAGAGCCTCCTGACCTATTTGGTCGAGATGGCTTACCTAGAAGCCAGCGATCGAATTCGGGCAATTTGGCATGCTACCCGGGCGGATTCCGGGGGCGGGCGCACTGGCGAAGACAATGGCCCACCGATCTAGGCCCTCCCCTTACTTGGACAAGCACGTAATCTTCGTTGAGAGGTTAGGCTCGATCCTCAATCGACCGGTACTCGAAGTAAAAAAAACGAGATGCAATCCCTTCGATGGCTGCAATGAGACCTAGTGGGAATGTGCAGTTTGCGCCTTTTGAGATGATGCCTCAATTTGCACCGCGCGTTTGGACCACCAGAACGTCTCGAATAGGAAGGCTTACAGAAAGCAAGGAGCATGATTATGATTGACGACAATACCGAGCGCACAAGCGCAGAAGACAACAATACAGAACAGACGGGCGTGATTGAGGAGAATACTGAACACATTAACGTGGATGAGGAGATTGCTGAGGAGCCAGGCGTGGATTTACTGGCCCTTACGGCAGATATTGTCGCGGCTTACGTCCGGATGAATGCGACCCCTGTTGCCGGGCTTCCGGACTTGATCGCTAGTGTCAATTCTGCGTTGAGGGGGATTGTCGTGCTGCCGCCTGATTCAGAAGGCCCCGGGCTCGTTCCGGCAGTCAACCCCAAGCGGTCCGTGTTTCCCGACTATATCATCTGCCTAGAGGACGGAAAAAAATACAAGTCCCTTAAACGGCATCTCAAAGCCCATTTCGGCCTGACACCCGAGGATTATAGAGCAAAATGGGGACTTGCCCCTGACTATCCGATGGTGGCGCCCAATTATGCCGCTCAGCGTTCTCGTCTTGCAAAGTCAGCTGGTCTCGGCCGCAGGTCAGACGTCAAAACACCAGGGTGAAGATTCAACCTCGCTGCTTGCTCGCGCCTTCTGGACTTTTTGCCACGGCAAACGCATCCTCCCCTACGGAGTGATGGTGATGGGAAAGCGGTTCAGCCATGGCGTAAAGGGCGAACAGCATGGTGGCGCACGCTTCTCAAAGCCCGTTTTGCAATCGAGCGCTGATTGGGATCTCGTCTGCCGCCTTATGTCGCGGCCGACGACCGACCGCGGCTGCCGCTCGAACTCCTATGGACGTCATCGAGCGAGCCCACAGGGCGCAAGGCAGGTTATGACATAAGGGAAACGTCAACGACCGGGGCGAGCATATTTGTCGCGTGCCGGTCAAGGAATATTACCTGGCCATGCGTATAAAACCGTGGGCTTCTGCTCCGAATGGGAAGCATGTGGGCCCGGTTGGCGAACGGCCAAAGTATGAAGAGAACGTCCCTTCACGGATGTAGCCGCGAAATCGTGCTGTTGTAGCGATGGGCAACCTCGTCCCTCGTTCCCCGGCGGGCCAGGCGGAACCGCCTTTCTCCTATCTTCGCCATGACAGCGGTGGTCTTGCGGCGGTCCCTCCGCCTTTTTGAGGGACGTGTGCCCCAAATGAGCATTGGAGACGAACAGCGTTTCTCTCTGGCAGCTAAGAACAGCATCCGATACTTATCGTCTACATAATTGATAGACATACTAGACCTCGTGAGCCATTTCCAAGGAGCAAGACGAGGATGTTAGCTGTGGAGAGATTTTCGAGAAGGAGGTTTGGCGCCCTCGTGGCCGCTTTTGCGGTGACCTTGGTTGCTTCTTCCGCCCCTTTCGGGGCCAAGGCGGGCAGTCCGGAGGCGGGTAAGCTGCCGTCCAAAATTCCGGAAGGCACTGTGCTTCGCATCGGCGATCCCGAGACGCAGAGGGCTCTGGAACTTTCCGGACTGATCAATCAACTACCGTTCAAGGTCGAATGGGCCAATATCAGCGGCGGCCCACAGACAATCGAAGCTTTTCGCGCAAACGCGCTGGACGTCGGATCCGTCGCCGACATCCCGCCTATCCACGCGACCTGGACGGGCCTCAAGGTCAAGATCATTGCCGCGAAGTTCCGCAAGGAACCGGTTGCGCACCCGATTTATCAACTCGGCATTGCGCCGGGCGTTGAGGTCAAGACGCTCGCGGATTTGCGCGGCAAACGGATCGCCTTCAGCCCTGGTCAGGCACAAGGCGCGCTGGTGCTGAGGGTGCTGCAGGCTGCAGGCCTTAAAAGAGAGGATGTCACTCTCATCGAATTGCCCAGCAAGGGTGATGCCTATCCGGTGGCACTTGCCAGCAAGCAAGTCGACGTCGCACCGATCTGGGGTGTCCTCGTCAAGCACTATCTGCACCAGTATGGCGCCGACGGCGCCACCACCATCCCACACGGCCTGCGCGACGATCCGGCCCATCTCTATGCTCCACAGGCCGTGCTTGACGACCCGGCCAAAGCTGCCGCTCTCGGCGAATATGTGCGCTACTGGGCTCTTGCGACCCGATGGGTGCAGGAACATCCCAAGGAGTGGATCGCGGGCTACTATGTCGCCACCCAAGGCCTCAACGCAGAAGATGGCCAGTATCTCGTCGACGCCAACGGTCAGTTCGACATTCCCTCGGACTGGAACGATGTGATCGTGCGCCAGCAGGCGACGATCGATCTCCTGACCAGGGAACTGAACAGGCCTAGGATCAAGGCCGAGGACCTTTTCGACAGGCGCTTCGAGACGATCGCCGCAAATGCGTTGAACGCGTCCTGACGCCCGCTTCCCGAGACTGGAGACGACCCAGATGAACGCAATCTCAAATACCGCCGCGGTTGCACTTCCCGTTCCCTACGCATCGGATGAAAGGGGGGTGATTACGCCCGCTGTACAGGCCCGCAAGACCGCGACGAGGCGTCGTCTTGCGCTTGGGCGAGCGATCCCGTTCGGCGCGCTGCTCGGGCCCGCACTTCTTCTCGTGATCTGGTCCATCGGCAGTATCGCCGGCCTGATCGACCCAAGAACGCTGCCGGCGCCCTGGTCGGTTGTTGGCACGGCCATCGATCTCATCGCCGAAGGGAAGCTTCAGGTTCATTTGATGACGTCTGCCTGGCGGGCGGCACAAGGACTGGTGTTCGGCGTCCTGATCGGGACCACCCTCGCCCTCATTTCAGGTTTGTCGCGTCTTGGCGAGGCCATCATCGACGGCCCGGTTCAGATCAAGCGGGCGATACCGACGCTCGCGCTGATCCCGCTGCTGATGCTGTGGTTCGGCATCGGCGAAGGCATGAAGGTGACGGCCATCGCGCTGGCTGTCCTGATACCGATCTATATCCAGACCCACAGCAGCTTGCGCAGCATCGACAGCCGTTATGTCGAACTGGCCCAGACCTTACGAATGGGCTACGGCGAATTCATCCGTGAGGTCATCCTGCCGGGCGCCCTTCCCGGCTTCTTCCTCGGCCTGCGCTTGGCGGTGACCTATGCCTGGCTATCTCTGGTGGTGGTCGAGCAGGTCAATGCCACCAGCGGCATCGGCTATATGATCGATCTCGCGCGCAACTACGGCCAGACCGACATCGTCATCGTCGGCCTCGTCGTCTACGCGTTGCTCGGTCTCGGCTGCGACGGCATCGTCCGGCTCTTCCAGGAAAGGTCGCTGTCATGGCGTCGCACCTTGGCGGATTGAGCGGCGCGCCGCTGGTGCGGGTCGAGAGCCTCGTGAGGAGTTTCGGGCCGCGGACCATTCTGGACGGCCTCAGCCTCGACATCGAAAAGGGAGAGTTCGTTGCCCTTCTCGGCCGTAGCGGGTCAGGCAAGAGTACATTGTTGCGCGCGCTCGCCGATCTTGATGACAAGGTTTCCGGGTCCGGCCGGCTCGAGACACCCGATAAGAAATCGGTGGTGTTTCAGGATGCCCGACTGTTGCCGTGGAAACGCGTGCTGGAGAACGTGGTTCTTGGCCTCGACCTGCCGGACGCCGCCGAACGCGGACGCGCAGCTCTCTACGAGGTTGGCCTGAGCGGCCGCGAGACCGCATGGCCGATCGAACTGTCTGGCGGCGAGCAGCAACGGGTGGCCTTGGCGCGCTCGCTGGTTCGTGATCCTGAACTGCTGCTTGCGGACGAGCCGTTCGGCGCACTCGACGCGCTGACCCGCCTGCGCATGCACGATCTGCTGCGCCAGCTCTGCGCCCGTCACCAGCCGGCCGTGCTGCTGGTCACTCATGACGTGGACGAAGCCGTGACGCTGGCGGACCGGGTCTTGGTGCTCGACAAGGGCGGCATCGCCGCCGACGTCGCCATCGATATCCCCAAGCCTCGCGATCATGGCCACCGCCGGTTCGGTGAGATCCGCTCCGAACTTCTGCGTCATCTCGGCGTCGAGACAAAGCCTGTACTGCCGGTCTGAGGGCGCCCAAGACTTCTCGCTCAGCCTCACCACCCAGGAGACCAACATATGCCCGCCAACTCACGACAGTTGAATCTCAACCTTTTCATCTATCCTGGCGGCCATCATGAAGCCGGCTGGCGCTACAAGGATTCCGCCCCAGATAGAGTGCTGGACATCGCCTATTATCAGGAACTGGCAAAAAAGGCCGAGGCGAGCAAGTTCGACGCGCTGTTCTTTGCCGACGGGCCCGCGCTCGCCGACAACATCCGCTACGCGAGCCGCTTCAGGCTGGAGCCGCTGACCTGGATTTCGGCGCTCGCCGCCGTGACGGAAAGAATAGGGTTCATCGCGACCGCCTCGACCACCTACAACGAACCCTACAACCTGGCCAGGCTGTTTGCTTCTGTCGATCATCTGAGCGGTGGACGCGCCGGTTGGAATATCGTCACGACGGGCGACGCGTCTGCAGCGTTGAATTTCGGCTTTGACCGGCATCCAACCCACGCCGACCGTTATGAGCGCGCCGGCGAGTTCGTTGATGTAGTAACCAAGCTCTGGGACAGCTGGGAGGACGACGCGCTCGTCTCGGACCGGGAGTCCGGCATCTTTGCCGACACCGACAAGATCCACCCGATCAACCACATCGGCAAATATCATCGGGTGAAGGGTCCGCTGACGCTTCCGCGCTCTCCGCAGGGGCGTCCGGTCTACGTCCAGGCGGGTTCGTCGGAAGACGGACGGTCATTCGCAAGCCGCTATGCCGAGGCGATATTTACAGCCCATCAGACTCTCGGCAATGCGCAGGAATTTTATGCTGACATCAAAGCGCGGGTGAAGTCGGTTGGCCGCAACCCTGACCACGTCAAGGTCTTGCCCGGCATCAGCCCGTTCATTGGTTCGACCGAGGCGGAAGCTAGGGCTCTGCAAGACGAGTTCAATGAGTTGACGCAGCCCGAATATTCCCTTCACCAGCTACGCCGCATCGTAGATGCCGACCTTTCCGGCTACAATCTGGACGGGCCATTTCCGCGCGAGCTCATCAGTGTCGAGGGCGAGCGCGGTGCGAGCAGTCGGTTTCACGTCGTACTCGACATCATCGAGCGCGAGAATCCAACCATCCGCCAGTTGCTGCACCGCCTGGCCGGAGCGCGCGGGCATTGGGTCCAGGCCGGGACGCCCGAACAGATCGCCGACAACATCCAGGAATGGTTCGACAATGGTGCGGCGGACGGCTTCAACGTCATGCCGCCCTATCTGCAGGGCGGGTTCGACGTGTTCGCCGAGGAGGTGGTGCCGATCTTGCGCCGGCGCGGACTTTTCCGGCACGACTATGAGGGGGCAACGCTGAGGGACCATTTCGGTCTGCCGCGTCCTGACAATACCTTCAGCCAACTGCAAAAGGCGAGCGCCTGATTATTGTGGTCCAGGTGTCACATTTTTCAAGGCCGCTGCACGGTAGAGTGACCAGCAACGCAGTAAGACGGCGCAGACCGTTACGCTCTTAACAAGAGACCAATCTCCAGAGGGACCTCATCACGATCCGGCCCTCGGCCGGCCGAAAGAGGCCGAATGGCAATGGAGCGCTCACCAGGTGGATTGGATGATCCACACCAGATATCTGCACGGATCACCTCCCAGAAATGGCGGGCCGGTCCTGGAATAGGGCCGCCGTCGCGAGCCTTTCGGGGCCGCGGAGGCTTCTTTGTCTGCTGTCCCCAGGGGGAAGGTTGCAGCAAATGAGAGTTTGCAGCGAGTGCACCATCTCGTTCGACCCCAGTTGCACTCAGCAACGCAGGCGATATCGTTCATTTTGCGATTCGTCGCCTGGAGGATCTATGCGTCAGCAGACAAAGCCGTTCGTTGTCGAGAAGAAGACGTCCCGAAATCTCAAGACCGACAACCAGAAGACATCGATCTGGGGGAAGTTGGATTTGACGCTGAGGCAGGATCTTGCAGCGCAACGAGATGCGCCCGAACAGACGGCCGCTGCAGGGGACATCGCAGGCCGGGACTCGTAGAAGGGAACATCACCTGCGATACTGCGGCTGATGGCCCCTGATGCCTCGACTGGCGAGATGTTGGCGTTCGGCTCTGCCCCTCCCACAACGATCCATGCCCTCTGGGTTCCAGCTGCGACGCCTTCGCCGGCCGGTAATCATCTCAACCCAACGATATCACTGCTTTCATGCCTGTCTTTATCACGACATCAACGCCGTTCCAGCCCATCAGGGTGTCGCCCCTCGCAATTTAGGCCTGGCAATCTTCGTCGCGCTAACATTCGGGCAGCACAAGGGCGTAGTCGGCGCGCCCAATTCCACGTCAGCTTCACAAATCCGTTGCGACGATTTCGTAACATGAAGGGCGCGGCTTTGCTTTGCGGCCGTTCCCCGAACAAGGATGAAAAAATGTCCAAGATCACCGGTAAGTCCGAAATGATCGAAAACGTCGAATTCCCTCCCGTCGACCCGTCCAAGGTTGCCGAGCGAGTCCGTGCTGTCGCGGACCAGAGCATCGAGCAGTCGAAAGAAATATTTTCCAAATTGAGCTCGGACGCTGAAACGGCTCAAACGGCTGTCAAATCGACGTTTGAAATGGCCAGGACCACCGGCAACGAGCTCCTCGTGAGGACCCTTGCCGCACTGCAGGCCAATGCCGAAGCCGGCTTCACGCACCTCGAAGCGCTGGTTGCCGTGAAGTCCCCGTCTGAGTTCCTCGAACTGCAAGCCGCATTCCTGCGCAAACAGATCGAAAATTCGGCCGAGCACGCAAAGGCAATCCAGGCATTGATGTTGAGAGCTAGCGAGGATGTGTCGAAGCCGATTAAAGATGCCTTTGAAAAGGCCTGGGAAATCCGCAAGGCCGCCTGATTGCTTCAAGCAATCCGGGACGAAAGGTCAATACCTCGTCGACTGTCCCATCAGGCAAGACCGGCCCCCGCGCCGGTCTTTTCACATTCGAGCGGACCGCGTTGTCCTTTGCTGCCCGCCTGCGTCGGCTTGACACCATAGCGCTTTGCCGAGACCCGAGACTTCAGCGTCAGTGCTTTGTAAGTTTGTAAGCACCGACCACGTTCTTTATGCGCTGGTGCGGCGGTCAAGGCATCACTGAAAGGAGGCACCGGCAGTTTCAGCCGCAGGCTCACGCCCTACGGAGACGCACCAACGGGAACAAACAGCTTGTCGCCATTATGGTCGACTTCCACCAGCTCCGGCCTTTGGTTCCTGCCCTCCGCAAACCCGCGATGAAAGATGATGGCGTTCATATAGGCGAAGGCCATCGCGAGCGCCGCGGTTCGCAACGGGTAGTCGGCAAGAGAATGCACGAGCAAAAACACTACAGAAAGAAGCGCTGTCTTCTGAAGGGCGTCTCGGCGAATTCTGGTAAACGCGACCAGAAGAAGGAATAAGTAAAACGCCATGAGAGCGGCAGCAATCACGCCGCCTTCGAAAGCAATTTCAAGATACTCGTTATGCGCATGGTTTACATACGCCCTGAATATCATCCCCTCTTTTTCGTATAACTGGTAGGCCTTCTGAAAATTCCCAAATCCGACTCCGGTGACCCAGTTCTCTTTTATTCCTGCCATCGTCGTGCGGGCAAACTCTGCGCGTCCGAAGGTAGGATCGAGATCCTTTGCCTCGATCGTGGCCCATGCTCCCATCCCGTAGACGGAAAGCCCAACGAAAAGGACAAATACGCTAACACCACTTATTCTCGAGCGAGCCGAGAGAAATATGATGGACACAACGGTAGTGGCCAGGCCGATAAGAACGCCGGCGCGGGACCCTGCCGCCAAAAGGAGCAGCAGAAGCGCGATCAAGCCGATCGCGCCGGACAGGAGATGACCGCGGAACAGGCCGTAATAGACAACGAAGGGTATAGAGACGAAAAGCAAAGCTGAAAAATGGTTTCGATTGGCGAAAAGTCCCGCATTGATCGTGAATGGCAACAATCCATCGATTGCGATGTTATCTGACAACGAGTATTGAATCACTCCGGCCAATCCGTTGCAGATTACACCCATGAAAAAGAAGGGAAGCAGGCCGTAGACCTGATCGGGGCGCAAACGCATGACACCCAGGAAAAAGGCTGCCGATGCTGCCACGTACAACAGACACTCGATCGTTCGCCCTACCCCGACGCTGATGAACCGAGTTTGATCAACCAGCCAGGGAGCGCCGAGCAGCAGTTCCGGCCGCAGATCGGCAAAAAGGCTAGCAGGCAGCGGAACGAGTTGAAGCACAACCAGCGCCACCGCCATGATAAGCAGGCAGAGCACCGATCCGGGGATTGTTTGGGTTGACGTTCGAGACAAGGCAACCGCCGCCGAGACAATTGCTGCTATCTCAATCAGCGTGTCGGTGTACAGGCCGCTCGCCGTACCGCCGCCTATCAGCAGGGCGGTGAACAAGACCGAGCCGAGGAGATATTTGTCCCATTCCGACGGCCGCGCACTCAAGGCGAATTTCTCTCAATGTTCAATTTGTGCATGACCAATGTACCCATATAGCGAAACCGCCAACTCTCAGCTATTGCGGCAGTTTCCAACCGCAACAGCTGCATGGGACATTCGTTCGGTCCAACGGAAAATTCCTGGCTGAGACTCTGCCGATTGAAGGTGCCCTCAGGAATGTGAAACCGCGCTATTTCGCCCGTCCGATCCACACACCTGATGGTCCAGAAGAGTTCTTTGGGCAGCTTCAGGTTGCGTCCGGATGCGACCAACGAAATCCTGTAGGAACCGGGCGGCAGCTCGACATATTGCTGGAGAGCAGTGTTCTTGACCGGCGTGTTCAAAAACCGAACCGTTGCCCCTCCCTCGCCTTCAACAGCATCCCGGGATGTCGCGAATGTCACTTCTAGGCCTGACTGATCGCGAACCTGCCAGTCGAAGGGCTTCCCATCATAGCCGGGTTCGAAGGTGCTGTTGAAAACATAGCCACCCAGCTTTCGCTCCTCATCGGACAGAGTGAAAAGAAACAGCCGATAAGCTTGTTCATATTCCTTCTGAACGATATACCCCGTGATCACGGAGGACAGTTCCCCGGATTTCGGTGGGGCATCGGACCGGACCAGGTCAAGGAGCAATTGATTTGCAAAATCGAGCCCTTGGCGCGTCTTTCCCAGGACCGAGAACAAGTTCGCCCGCCACGGCGCTTGCGCCGCAATTGCTGCCAGCATGGCGTGGTATCCGTCCGGGTTCGAAAGGATTGCCGGAAGGCCCTCCGCGACGGCCGGAAACTGATCCGGCCAGCGCCGCAGTAATGTATCAATCTCGCTGATGGCCTTGGACAGATCGCCGATCTCGACTGAATGGCCAATAGATCTCTTGAGCGCGTGGATTTCCGTTTTCGACAGCTTTCGTGCCTGATCGAAAAGCACGTAGGCGTCATCCTGCTTGCCTTGGCGGTATTCGATCTCCCCCATTAAACTATAGAGGCGTGCATCACCAACATTATAGCGAAGTGCCCCGCTCGCCCTGGAATACAGCGCGTCAAGATCGGGCGGGTTAGCCGTATCATTCAGGTCGCCTGCAACGTCGTCTATCAGCGCATCGACATTCAATGGATCAAGCGCCATTGAAATGCCTGGCATGTCCGTTTCAAGCAGTCGACTTAGCCCGGTCGACGAAGCCGCTAACACCAGAACGAATGCGACGAACCAAACGCCTGAACGTCCAAGATTTCGCGCGAGCGGACTGGTCTGCGCCGTCATCTACTTTACCCTCGATTTTCTGGGTAGCGGTGCCATAGTTATAATATTGGTAATTCATGTACTTATAGGCATAGTTGTAGTCGAATTTGTTCACCGCAAACTTCGACATCGCGGCTCCAACCACGTTGGCGCCGGCAGCACGCAGACGCTTCAAGGCTGTCTTCGCCGACTTGCGCGTGACCTGCTTCGTCGAAATGACCATCAACGTACCCTCAGCCAGCCGGCTGAGGATGGGGGCGTCAGATAGGCCAACGATCGGTGGAGCGTCGACTATCACCAGGTCGTAGCGTTTGCTGAGATTGGTCACGATCATCGCCATTCTGGATGACGATAGAAGATCCGCTGGATTGGGCGGAATGGTACCCGATGTCAGAACCGTCACATTGGCATACTTAGTCGACCGGAAGATGCTACCAAGGTCTTCTTTGCGGACGGTGTTTGTCAGGAGGTTGCTCAATCCGATCGTGTTATCGAGACCGAACAGTCGGTGAAGATTGGGCTTTCGAAGATCCGCATCGACAAGCAGCACTCTTGCCCCAAGCGCTGCGAAATCCTGGCCAAGCTTGAACGCCGTCGTCGACTTGCCTTCGGCTGGCTCTGAACTGGTGATCAGAAGCGAGCGCGGCGCACCTTCCGCACCGGAGAACTGCAAAGACGTTCGAAGCGACCGATAGGCTTCGGATAGACCTGACTTCTGGTCCGCAATGCTGGCGATAAGCTCGCGATCGTCGACATGGGGCAAGATCCCGAGGATCGCCAGTCCGAGCTCCTTTTCGACCTGCTCGGGATTGGCAAACGTGTTGTTCAGCAGCTCGATAACATAAATAATCGTGCCACTGATGGCCATGAAGAGAGCCAGTGCAATTGCGAGATTAATGCTTAGGCGGGGGGAATAGGGCGCCGTTGGCTGCGTCGCGACATCCACGATCGCGGCGCTTTGGGTCTTGAGCTCGGAACTCACGCCAACTTCATTTAACTTGGCAATTAGACTATCATACTGGGACCGGTTTGAGTCGACTTCACGCTTCAGGATCGTATATTTAATGTTCTTGTCGTTGAAGGCGACCTGCTGCCGCTCCATATCGGCAAGCTTCTCTTTAAGATCGGCCTCCTTGTCCTGAGCCTGCTGGTATTTTAGCCGCAGTGAATCAGTGATCGCTAGTACACCATTGTTATATACACGCTGCAGTTCCTTGATCTGGGACTGCAATTGCTGCATTTCCGGAAATCCGGGCTTTAAAATGCCGAGCTTCTGCTGATACTGGCTGTTGAGATCAGCCAGCTTATCACTAAGTACCTGCAGGCCCTTGCTTTCTAACACCGCGCCAAGGCTACCACCGCGTCCCTTGTCGATCTGATCGACAACAGATCCAGCTTCGAACCGTTCCTGGGTTGCCGCTTGGAGCGCCGCGTTGAGGGCCTCAATGTTCGACCCGATAAGCGACTTGGCATCACCGGTGACCGTAATGCCAGCATCCCTTGCATAAGCGACGAGCTCTTCCTCGGATTTCTGCAGCTTCTGCTTGACCTGCGACACCTGCTCTTGGATGAATTGCCGCGCCAAGTCAGACGTTTCGCTGGTCTGGTCCACCCGCTGATCGATATAACTCTGTGCAACCTGGTTGGCCACATCGCTAGCGTATTTCGGCTTCTGGTCCAAAAAGGTGATCGACAGCAGACTTGTGTTTGTTACTAGATTAACCGTGAGGTTGTCTAAAACGCGTTTGATCGCAATGGCTTCACGTTGTTCCAGAGTTTTCTCTTCAATTAAGGGATCTTTTGTGATTCTGAAGGCCCGATAGAAAATATTACTAATCGAGAAGTCCGGCGTCGGAAACAGGAAGTCCGGCTTTTCGCTTAGGCCCAGTTGGAAGACAACGCGTTGCGCCAATGCCCGGCTCTTCAACTTTTCTCGGGCAGTCTGAAAGGCTCGGATATCGCTGTTTTCGGAGACCACCTCGATGTCCTGGAAGACCTTGGCCGATGGGACCAAGACCTCCAACTGGGCGGTTGCCTGGTATTTGGGCGTCTGCATCATGGTCACGACGGCGCCGGCAACAAGCCCGGCCGCCATCATCATGGCGATTAGCCATCGATACTGGACAACGTAGAAGAGCAGCTTGAGCGGATTAAATCCTTGATCCTGTTCGGCAAAATCGCGACCGTACGGGCCATGATTTTGGCTACCATCATAGTAGAGATCCGAAGACAAGGCTTGGCCATGTCCGGGAGCTGTCATTTGATGTTGCCTGCTACGATCGAGCATGGTCCGGGCGATCCTGGTTCATAGGCGTCGGCGTTGACATGCGGCCCGCACTACGGCGCAAGCACGCCAATTCTCACTGCAGTTGACGCAACTCCGAGGGCGTCCTTCAGATTGTTCAAAGCGATTTTCGATTTTGATGGAAACACGACCACCTTATCGCCACCGTAGATGCGCGGATTGCGGCTTCTGCCAGCGCGTATGCTCTCGACGTTGTAGTTCGCGACCAGCGTGGTTTGACCGATATTGCGGTAAACAAAGACTTTTCCCGCATCGCCAATAGTATTGAACCCACCTGCAAGTGCGACCGCGTCGATCAATGAAGCGTTGCTCGATACGGGATAGATCCCAGCCTTGTTGACTTCGCCATCAACGGTTATGCGTTGTCCAATCGATTCCTTGATGAAGATTG
This sequence comes from Mesorhizobium sp. M4A.F.Ca.ET.022.05.2.1, assembly GCF_003998845.1. Classification (NCBI taxonomy): domain Bacteria; kingdom Pseudomonadati; phylum Pseudomonadota; class Alphaproteobacteria; order Hyphomicrobiales; family Phyllobacteriaceae; genus Mesorhizobium; species Mesorhizobium sp. M4A.F.Ca.ET.022.05.2.1. Next base: position 19,092 of record NZ_RZOJ01000002.1, read on the forward strand.
TGACGTCCGGAGATTGGAGATAGTTCGCGCTGTAGGCGGCTTCGATTTCCTTCTCCAACTGACGGACGGTTTTTCCTGCTGCCGTGACGGTTCCAATGAGGGGAAGCGAAATTTGCCCGCTGGCGTCGACCTGAACCGTCCTATTGAGATTGTCGACTTGGAACACGTCGACCTCGAGCACGTCATTCGGTGACAACGGCTGCTCACTGCCGTTCTGGCTATTTTGAGGAGCGGGAAGATCCTTCACGATCTGCAGAGCGCCACCGCCCGATAAGGGAACCGACGATGATGATGATGTGAGCTGCAGCGCATCGATCGACGCCGGCGCCGTCGGCGAGGTGCTCGTGCAGGCCGAGACGCCGAGGGAACCGAGCATCACGACCATCGTGATCGCGGCGCAGTTCATCAAATCGCGCTTCATGAGGATACGGCCTTTAGCAAACGGCCGAGCCCGCCGAAGCGGCCGACCTTGTCGGGGCTTGGCTTGTTTGCAAACGTTTTTCCAACGGGCTCTAGTGACCGGTTCGCCAAAATGTCGCTCGGCCGCCTCAGTACCATATTGTAGGCCTCGTCTTCCCCACACCGCTTCGCGACAGCGTCATACGCTTGGGAAAGGCCAGGCCGCCGGCGACTAGCACCATGAGTGTCGGATGCGATGATATCCACCCGGCCTTCGTCTATCAGCTTTTCCGAGTAGTAGAGCGCGGCACGCCCGAAGGCGCCAACAATCGAGTCTGCAGTAAGCTGTATGAGGCAGCCGAGCCTATTCAGCCTTTCGACAACGTCGTAGTTCGCTTTGACCCAGGTCAAACGCTCCGGATGGGTGAGGATCGGCACGAACCCGGCCTTTATGAGGCGCAAGGCAAGTTCCTCCAACCGCGGCGGCAACACATGGTGAGGCGGCTCGAACAGAAAATAGCGTGAGCTGTTTAAGGTCGGCACCTTGCCGTTCGTCAGTTGATCTGGAAGATCGGGGGCTATATGGATGTCGGCACCAACATAGAGGGCAAGCGGGATCTCGGCGCGCCGCAACGCTTGCTCCAACGAACGGACCGCTTCGACGATATTCACCGTCCCATTTTCATACATACCGGGTACGATGTGGGGCGTGCACGCCATATGGGTCGTCCCGTCGGCTACCGCCAACCTCGCCATTTCCAGCGATTCAGCAATATTAGGCGAACCGTCGTCGAGACCAGGCAAGATATGGGAATGCAGGTCGATCATAAGCGTTTCTGGCCACGTGAGGGCAAAACAGCGACTTCGCCGAAGAGGAAGACAAACGTGTCACCCGCTTCATTGCGATTGACAACCGTGGCGGGCCGGCCGCCTCATCCAGCTACGTGCCGACAGAATCGTCATCTTCGTGAAGGCTGAGGATGAGCGCTGCCATCGGCACAAAAGCCCAGGCAGCAACAAGCCGATAGCGCAGGCCCATCTTCGCCCAATCTAATCGCCTACCACCTGGAACCCGATACGAACATGCCTAGTGGCTGACGCCGTTATTATTATCCTGCGTTGCCGCAAGAACTCCGGCAGTCAGAAGCGCGCCTGCGAAAAACTGCGCAGGCAACCCAAATGCAGGCTTGCGGGACGGGTCAATGGCACCCGTCTGCTCGGGGCTTACCGAGGAAGCAGCGTGCTCGGGATTCACGACCTTGAGACAGATGCTGTTTTCGACGCGCGAAATGTCGAGGCTCGAATTCGCCGGCACGCTGAGCCTGCAATCGCCAACCTGAACGGACGCGGAGCCCTTGGCGCCAACCACCAACCGACTGCCGAAATCCAACGCGCTTCCCGCCTTGGCTGGCCCATAGCCAGCCGTCTGCGAAACCATGACGTTGCCACTTACACTTCGGATCGATCCAATTGGATTGGCTGGTCCATGATAAGCCGTCGCACAACTGCACGACGTATCCTGGGCGAAAACTGGGGCTGAGCCAAACCCGACCAATGTGACCAAACCGGCCAACGCACTTTTCAAAATAATGTTCATCTGCTTCGATCCTTTGTTTGCGCCGTTCAGACGCGCCCAAGTCAATGCTTGCGATAAGCGACTAACAGTTTTTTAGCCCGATTCCAACCTATTTCGCACGTGCGAGATAAGCTTCTGAGTTAATACGTGTCTGTTTGAGCACAGTATATTAGCTACATCGAATGAGCCAACTTGGCATTTAAATATATAAATAGACGGTGAAACAACGATATAGAAGACGGCGTTACTGTCCTGCTGAGGTCTGTTTGAGGCACAAGAAAATATCTATGTTGTAGTCCGTTGCACATGTGCGGAACGCGCCAAATTATTACAAAATAGTTGCATATCAGACTACTGTTGTTCAATCCAAATTATATCCTGGTTTCGCGAGTGACCGCTAGTCTTTGCTCTAACTCTTCACGAAATCCTCCTACGTTAGGATAAGTCGGCTAGTTCGTTTCGTTTGCGATGTACACAGTGCCTCTTTAGACCGAGATCAACGTGTGCCGCGACTTGATCAATTGCACTTTTCCCATGACTCGCGCCTACAACCGATCGAAAATATACAAACTACCTTTCAAAATCCGAAAGGAGAAATCAGAACGCACCTTCGCGAGCCAGATCAGAAGACAATCCCCGACGCCTCTCTGATACCTCATCGAGAACCTGAACCATTCAGTGCAGCGCTTCTGCAACTGAGGTGCGGCTGCACTTCCACTCGAAGCGGAGCACAGCTTCCGCATGCAATCCATATCCAGACTATCATTCCAACGCCGCCCGGAGAGAACAAGGTCGCTTCTCCTGCATTGGTAGCCAGCGCAGCGAAGGTGATCGCAACAGCCTGCTCTGACCTCCAAATAAGAGGTCGATAAACGACGACGACCACAAGGAGGGCGAACCCGAGAAAGCCCACAACGCCGAGTTCTTCCAATACAGACAGCACGATCACGCCCTTCTCGACGGGATTTGCAATAGGGATGCCCATGAACCGCGTTACGTCCAAGTCCCATGGCGAAGACGGAAGGCCAAATCCGATGCCAAAAATGGGATGGGCGTAGAAATTCGGCATCGATTTGTCGATCACGAGTCCACGCGATTCCATAAGTGCGCCTGAAAAGGTATCGGCATTGTTGAGCTTGAAGGCGAGGCTCTGGATCGCCGGCATGACAGCATCGTAGGCATAGCCCATTACGAAAGCGCCGCCACCGATCAAAAAGAAGGCAGCTATGATCGATCTGAATGCGTGACCTTCACTCGATATGCGCCCAACTATAGCCGCGAAGGGCAGTGCTATCAGAACCGCTAACATGCCGGTGCGTGCTTCCGTGGCAACCAGAGAAACGAGGCATAGGGTAGTGACGACACACCAAAACAGACCGCGAGACCGGCTCGTGTACACCCGAACGATCATCCATGCCGTGAATGGCCCCAGAAAAACGCCGTACGCTTGTGGCTGGTTTAATAGCCCCTGGAAGCCATGATTGTTTGCAAAGAATCCCACAGCGGTGAATAGCAAAGGAAAACTAGCAAGCACGAAGACTGAGCCAAAGGTAAGCATCCATCGGATTAGCCGCTCTTGGTCCTCTTCTTTGGCGAGCTGCACGTTCAATACCGCTGCCGTGAGGCCGATGAGGAATATTATCAACTTAGATAGTGACACATCCTTGGCGTAGCTCGAGATTAGGGTTTCCATTGCGATTATCGCGACAAAGGCGACACCAGCCTTCAGAACAGGGGGCCAAAGCCAAGGTTGCGGCCGCTTTGAAAACAACGCGGTTCCAAATGCTGCAAAAAGCACAAGCCAACGCAGCAGCGCTACGGAATCCGGTGCGGGAAAGAGGGCTGGATTTGCCAAACTTACGACCGCGGAGAGGCAAAGCGCCTCTACCGCTCTCATTGGGCCACCCAGCGCCCAGGCTGCCATCAAAACGTAAGCGCCGATGCAGCCTGCATTTCCGATGGCAGGGAGAGCGATGATGACGAGTGCGCGCAGTGCGGCCATAGAATCGAACTGTCGAACGTCTTTCATACGGTTCATCACAAAATCTTGGGTTCCGTCTTCTGCTGGAGACAATTGTGGAGGGATTTGGTAGTTGCCTAGTGCCGACGGAGAGGGAGAGGCACATGGATCGACGGCAATTTCTAGGTGCCGCTCCTCTTTTTGCAGCGGCTCCGGCCGTAGCGAAGAGTCGGCACGATGTTCTCTCATTCAACGCAGCTGGCGATGGCGTAAAAGATGACACCGCGTCCATCCAGCGCACGGTTGACGAGGTGAAGCTGGTTGGCGGAGGCGTCGTCAGAATCCCCGAAGGCACCTATAAGATCAGTGCGCCGATCCGGGTTTATGGGAACTTTCAGTTCCGCAGCATCAAGATATTTGGGGAAAATGCAGAGATCGTCTCGACCCATGCAGGCCCGGCGTTCGAATTCGATCCTTCAAGTCCGACACCCGCACCACAGGTCAAGCAACGGAGCGAAATGGACGGTTTATCCTTCTCGGGGCCGGGCCGTGATATTGCTGGCTCCAGCGGTATTTCCATTATCAATGGAGCAACTGTACGAGTTCGCAATTGCAAGGTCAGGGGTTACGAGAAAGGCATATCCGGTGTCGGCGCCTTGATTCTGCGCTTCCTTGAAGTGGAGCTCTACGGCAATGCTTACGGCTATCACTTCACCAGCACCAAAACGTTCGGTGCCAATGACATCCATTTCACCTCATGTTTTATCTTTGAAAACACTAAAGCAGGGTTCGCGGAAAACTTCCCGAATAGCGTAATGACTTTCAACCAGTGCGAGATCGAAGGCAACAACTTCGATGGAAATGGCGATGATGGCGTCGTTACCATGGAGTTCTCCAATGCAGGCAAGGTAACCCTGGTCGGATGTCATGTAGAAGAAAATCACGGAAGGGCGAATATAGTTTTTGCTGGAGGCAACCGATCATCGTCCTTAAATATCATTGGCAGCGTAGGAGAATATCTACGGTGGTTGAGATGGCGACGAACTTTGGTCCATTCGGCCATTTGCACGTCATAGGATCTCGCATCACAAGCGGACGCGGAAATCAGATTGATCTTGGTCTTGGGATTTCAGCTTGCATAATTGGCGAGACCGAAGGGGGAATATCTGGCGATCTAAGCAAGCTGGTCGTGATTAAGGATGGCAAGGTCGCCACTGGCGGCATAGAGCCATAGATGGATGGTAAGTTCCCTGGCGCACCTCCAAAAGGAGATCAACAATCAACAAGCTCGATAAGTCGCCTCAATCTGACTAGGCTGGCCACATAGCAAGCCCCTTTGAGTGAGAACAGCCGCCAAGTCCCCCCCGTCTGGCGTAAGACACTGCACAACCATTGCATCGCCCAACCTGGCTCCGGTCTTCCCATCACAGGGAGTGCCTGAGCCGACCGGTTTGCAGTTCAAAACCATTCCCTGAAAATCACGCCGCGCCACTTCTGTTACCAATTCACGCAAAGCCTGCGGTTTTGTCGACGCCGCGCCGCACAGGACAATTTTGCGGCCCCCCACCCGCAGATCGTCTATCGAGGGAATGGTGAGCGGCCCGGTGAATGGCGAAAGCGTGGCGTGGGGCGGTGGGCGTGGGTTACCTCTCTGCGAGAGTATGACAGCCATGAAGCCGACGGCAAACACAAGCCCGATAACGGGAATAGCGACCAGTTTATTCATCGTGCCGGGCGGAGTCCTCGATTCAGATTGCTGACGGCCACTGCGGCGAACTATGGCGTTCAGGTCAAGACCTACCCCTGTGGCGACACCTCATCGAGGTGATCACGCCGGCAGGGTCGCGTGCGCTGTCGATCTGTGAAAGCACGAAAACAGCGACTGGAAGTGGCTAGGCGCCGTACCGACGCTCCAGAGCGGTGGCAATTCGCTCGCAAAGCAACTCTGAGGTCACAACTGTGAGATGGAGACGGAGGCGAACGCCGTATGGATCAACCAGAGTGGTGACAATACCCCGATCGGAGTACTCGGCGAGGTCGAGAACATCGGCGATGGTAAAATCCCCCATTTCGCGCAGGCTCTTGGGATGCTCGTGAGCCGGATTTTCCGCCCAGACCGGCGGCTTTCCGGGCAGGCCCAACCTTATCCGCTGGGATTCGGCGTAGCCCTCGGCAGCGTCCTGAGCGTTGAACGAACACCGGCTTACTCTGCCGTTCTCAACGACCCTGACCACCCACCGACCGTTGACGTGTTTCAATTGCACGTCGTTTGGTTCTCCGGCAACCATGTCCGCAATCCGTTTCATTTAATGACAAGAACAATAAATGGCGCGCCGCTGCATCGCGCCGTTGCCAATTCGATCTGGGACCGGGGCGAGCCTCATCCGGGCGAAGCCCTCAGCGCTATGATCAAGGCACGGAAAGTGCGTCAGCGATCTGCGCAGCCGCCTGCTCGGTGGAAAACCGTTGATCGAACAATCGCCTGCATCGTCCGGGCAACTCGGCATCCGCTTCTACCTGCACCAGCAACCTTTCAGCTTTCGCGACCAGTTCATCCAGCTGATCGCTCTGGCACTCTTCGCCAACCCGCTCGCTTCGGATCAACTCGGCCAAGTCGTTGCCTGGGTTCAAACGCACGAGTGCAGGGAGGCCACTTTGCATATAAGTCAGGAACTTGCCTGGTATGTTGTGAGACCTATGGCGGAGATCCAAAGAGACGATTCCTATCCGGCACTGTGCGTAAAGGTCCGGGATTTCGTCGGGATCAATCTCGTCGAAAAAGACCACGTTGGTGAGGCCGAGAGCTTGCGCTTTTTCTCTAAGTCTTCGGGCCTCGCTGCCTCGACCGACCAGCAGGAAACCCACGTCGGTCCGGGAGGCCATTCTCTGCGCCAAGTCCAATACAATGCCGACGCTTTGAGCCACCCCCATGTTGCCTGCGTACACGAACAGCTTGCGCCCGGCCAAGGGCGTCTCGCTGACACGGATCGAACAACGCACGTTTGAAGGCTTGTCCAGCCAGTTCTGCAACACCTCAAGGACACGCCCCGACCTCCGCCGCCACCGATTGAAGTAAGCCAGGTTGCCCGGCGTCTGGACGCCGATCACATCAGCAATCGAATATTGGTAACGCGCGATGGCATCAAAGAAACGGTACGGCAAACCGCGGCCCATCAGACCCATATCAACGGCCCATTCGGGAAAGATATCACGAATGATAAGATACCCTTTGCAGCCGCTTTCGCGCTTTAGCGCGTTGACCATGGGGCCATGGAAGATTGAGGGAGCATACCAAACGATCCCGTCCCATCGCTGCCCTGCCAGCGGGCTTTTGCGCAGATTGCGCAACATGGCAAAAGGCATAACGAACTCGTTCCAGGTCCGCCTCACATAACCAATTTCCTTGGTAGGCGGCGCTCGCAGGCGCAGCACCGTCACTCCGTCAGAGTCTTCGATCGCCCAGGGGCGGTCCAATTCGGCCGCTGGCAGCATCACCGTCAACTGATGCCCTTGTCGCGCGAATTCCCGCGAGAGGTCTCTCAGTTGCACTGCCCCCGATGTGCGCAGCGGCGGAAAAGTGTCCGCTATCAAAGCGATCCGCATCTGCCCCGGCTCAGTGCTTCTTCCATACAACGCGGTTCACATAATCGGTATAGCTATGGATTATGCGAACTACCTTTTCGCTGACATTGGGTACGTCGTAGTCGGCAACCAAACGAAGCCCGCGCTCTGCCCCTCGGGGCTGGCTTTCCAGGATCGCAAGGCCCTGGCAGACCCGGTCCACGTCCAAGCCCACCATCATTACCGCCCCCTCCTCCATTCCTTCGGGACGCTCATGGGTTTCGCGCAAGGTAAGCGCCGGAAAGTTCAAGATGGAGGACTCCTCCGTGATTGTACCGCTGTCGGACAGAACCGCTTTCGCATTCATCTGCAGGTGCACATAGTCCAAGAAGCCGAAAGGCTTCATGAACTGGATCCTGGGGTTCATTTCGATGTTCAGGGATTCCAGCCGCGACCGGGTGCGGGGGTGGGTCGAAACAATTACCGGAATGTCATGATCCTGCGCTAAACGATTGGCTATCCCAGCTATTCGGGTCATTATGTCCGGATCGTCGACGTTTTCTTCGCGATGAGCACTCATCACGAAGTACTTCCCTTGCTCGAGAGAAAGTCGACCCAAAACATCCGACTTGTTGATTTCATTCATATAGTAGGTGAGCACCTCACGCATCGGGCTGCCCGTTACGATGATCTGTTCGGGCGCAATCCCTTCTCGCAGCAGATAGCTTCGCGCAATCTGGCTGTAAGGCAGATGAATGTCGGCGACATGATCAACTATGCGGCGGTTGATCTCCTCCGGAACCCGCGTATCGAAACAACGATTGCCGGCCTCCATGTGGAAAATAGGTATCTTCAACCGTTTCGCGGCTATTGCCGCGAGGCAGCTGTTGGTATCCCCAAGTAGCAAAACCGCCTCAGGGCGTCGTTCGCGAAGCACCTGATCCGTTGCCGCGATCACACGTCCAATCGTTTTGGCGGCCGTGCTTTCTGACGCTTCAAGAAACACATCCGGCGGACGAATCTTAAGCTGCTCGAAAAAGATTTGGTTCAATTCATAGTCATAGTTCTGGCCCGTATGCACGAGGCATTGGTCACACGATCGATCCAATCGGTCGATTACCCGCGACAATCGGATGATCTCCGGGCGCGTACCGACGATCGTCATAACCCTCAGACTATTCACCATCCGCTCCACATTCTTGCCCCGCAAGGCGGAACCGCGCGCTAATCGGGCTGCAAGGCACTCAGTTATTTCCAGACGAAAAGCGGCATCTGCTAACTACGAGCTAGCGCCCCCTTCAGAGCACTAAGCTTGTTATATTCCAGATAGCTATCATACATTTTCAAGATAAGTATCGACCACGCATCCGGTATAAATCCCGTTGCTCCCCTGAATAAGTCCGAATTCAAGGATCGATCGACAGTGACCGTCGTGTCGGGGATGATATCTATCTTTTTTCCGTAGATCCTCGAGATCAAGGAGAGAAGATCGAATTTGGAAATGGGATCAGCTGAGACATGAAACAGACCCATCAACTCGGCATTTGGCACGACAAGCTCTTTAATCACCCGCGCCAATTCGACCGCTGGCAAACCTGAAAAAATAGCGTTCTTGTAGCCTTTCACCTGGTCAGTCTGGCTCAAAAACCAGTCAACCAGACTTTTCGAACTCTCCAATTCGTGACCGATGATTGACGTGCGGAGTGTCACTGCATTCGGGTAATCCACCTCCCCTAGAAACTTCGTCCTTCCGTACAGATCGTTTGCATCGGCAAAATCGGTTTCCAGGTAATTGCCCTTCGCGCCCGAAAACACACAGTCCGTGCTCACATGCACTAAGCGTGCTCCGGTCATGCGGCAAAGTTGCGCTAGGCGGTGAGGGAGAGAAGCGTTGATTGACAGTGCCGTGAGATGGTTTCGGGAGGCGTCAAGCTGTTTAATGACGCCCACACAGTTTACTACGACATCCGGTTTGGTGTCGGCAAACAGGGCCACCAGATCTCCGTCGTTCCGAACGTCGAGATTGGGTATTAGGATCCAATGCCCATCGGGCAGGAAATAGCGTGCTTTGGCCGATGATCGGAGCGTACCAATCGTTACAAATCGATTGTCGGCGGCGAAAATGCGGAAGACCGCATTTCCCAACATGCCGCCAGCGCCCAGGACGAGGATTCTGTTTGTCTTCACGTTGCGCATCGTCTTTCTGGTGAGCGCTGAGCAATAGCGCTAAATGGACCGCGGAGTCTTATATGGTCGCCTTCGGCTCACTCTTCTGGCTCAACATGCTCCCCGCGGACAATAGCTTGCACAAACCGAAGCTTCATCAACAACGTCTGCATCTCTTTGACACCCAACCTCGCGGTGTTATGTGAATTGTAGTCAGTCGATTCCGAAATCTCGATCTCGCCTTGCTCGAAGAATTTCCCATAGTTCAGATCGCGCAAATCTGGCGGAACGCGGTAGTAGTTACCGAGGTCCTGGGCCGCCACTTTTTCCTCTCGGCTGAGCAGGACTTCGAATAGTTTCTCGCCGTGTCTCGTACCTATTATTCTAATTGGATGGTCGGGAGCGCCCAGGAGCTCCGTAAGCGCTCTAGCTAGGGTCTCAATCGTGGCCGCCGGCGCCTTCTGCACGAAGATCTCACCGGGATTGCCATGCTGGAAAGCGTAGAGCACCAGGTCGACCGCGTCGTCCAGTGTCATCATGAAACGCGTCATGGCAGCATCGGTGATGGTGATCGGCTGGCCCGCGCGAATTTGGTTGGTGAACAACGGGATCACCGAGCCGCGCGAGGCCATCACATTGCCGTATCGGGTAGCGCATATGGCGGTATTGTTGCTCAATCGCGACTTGGCGACGATGACCTTCTCCATCATCGCCTTGCTGATGCCCATTGCATTGATCGGATATACGGCCTTGTCTGTGCTCAGGCAGATCACACGCTCCACACCGGAGTTTATGGCCGCTTCCAAGGTGTTCTCAGTTCCCAGGACATTGGTTTTGACGGCTTCAAGCGGGTAGAATTCGCAGGAAGGCACCTGCTTGAGTGCGGCAGCGTGATAAATGAAATTGGAGCCCCGCACGGCGTTGAGGACCGACTGGTAGTCGCGAACATCACCAATGTAGAACTTAAGTTTTTGGTTGTTGTATTTTTTCCGCATGTCGTCCTGCTTCTTCTCATCCCGGCTGAAGATGCGGATTTCAGCCAGGTCAGAATCCAGAAACCGCCGCAAAACAGCATTTCCGAAGGAGCCTGTACCGCCGGTTATGAGAAGGGTCTTGCCGGTGAACATCGAAAGTCCTTTTCTATTTCAGTTGGCTGCAACGGAACGGAACATTTTCAGGGTGTCCGATCGCGCCTCGTCGGTTGCGGCGTAGCGGTTGGCGAATTCAAGCGCGGCCATTTCGAGTGATCGCTGTTCTTCGGCATCCCTGTCCGCTGCGCGCGCCAGTTGCTGTCGCCATACGTCAACGGAAACGAGGGGGATTACTGTGATTGCGCCCGTTGAAACGGCACGCCAGGGCGTCCGATCGCTAACCAGCACGGGTGTACCGGCACGCAGAGCTTCAAAGATAACATGCCCGAAATTTTCCCCCAAAGTGGGGAATGCGAACAAATCATATGCAGCAAACGTCGCGGAAACCTCATGAGGCTCGAGCGCTCCACGGTATTCGACGGTGATGTGGGTTGGGAGGCGTTTGATGATGGTCTGGCAATTCCGCCAGTATGCAGCGTCCTCTACAGGGCCAAAAATGCTCAGCTTGATCTTGCGATCGACTCGGGAGAGAATCTCGAGGAGGCCTGTGAGATTCTTCATAGGTGAGATGCGCGATATGAAGGCAATGCTTAATTCGCCCGCCCTTTTTCGCTGACGTTTCAGGCGCATAAAGCTTTCACCTGCCGCGGACACCGGATCAGCGGCGAGATGGATTTTGCCTCTTGCATCGGGAAACTGCCGCTGAATATCTTCAGCTTCCAGTAGGGTCGAGGCGTGCCAGTGCACATCGCGATAAAGCCCAACTAGCTTGGCGCAGCTCAGATAAATTCTTTTTTTGAAACTCTTTATCGAGAGCGCGCCTGCAGAGAATTCGCCACGTGGCGCGATGCAGACACTCGCGCCATTTCTCCAGACCAATCGCTGCTTGAGATAAATCGAAATTGATGATCGATAGCCAAAAAAGCTGTTCAGGTACAAAACGTCGAAGCTGTGAAGCTTCGCAGCTTTGGCCACGTGTCCGGCATTGAATTTGCTCGGGTCAGCATAATATATCAAACCGCTCGGCGAGCGCACCCACCTGTTGACACGGACTCCCGGATACGGCTCATCGGAGCCCAAATCACGATCTCTTGTGAAAATCGAAAACTCAATGTTGCTGCGCAGGGCGTCACACATGTTGGCAAGCGTACGAATTGGTCCGCCCGCCTTGAAGCCTGGCAAATAAAAATCGGCAACACAAAGGACTCTGATCTTGCTCATGTCCGCAAAAGAGCCGTTGTCGGCAAACCGCCGCCTTCAGATGTAAGCTGTCGACTTTGAAAGTTGCGCTTTAAGCTGCGCTCTTTATCGCTGGCAGACCGCGCAATAGCTCGGCCTTTAGCAATTCTCGGTAGATATGCTCAGCAGCCCGAGCGGCTGGCACACGGTCCAGCATAAGATTGAGTGTTCCCGGCAACGTCGACAGCCAATAGGCACAGACGAAATCATGATTGTACTGATCGTCCCAACCTATCGGTGAGGCCAGGCCGCCCGAGATTATACGGCGGAGGTTGGCAGGGTTTACTATCGGGACGACGCCCTTGTGGAATTCATAAAACACACGGCCATATAGAAAAACGCGCTTTTTGAGCAGAAGCGCCTCGTAGCCAACAGTGCTGGTGAGGGTGATGACCCCGACAGACGATTTGATCAGCTCCTTTGTCGGCTCTTGCGGCCCTAACAACCTTACATTCGGTAGAGATCGAATACGCCTGTAGAAGTCGAGCGTGGGATATGCCCATGCACTAATATGATCCTTGATATACAAGCGGGTGCCCTCAGGCAGACTGAAGGCAATGTTACGGATCACCTCATACTCGTCGAGGTAGGGTCCCGCGAGGATCGAGGTAGAGGCTTCGGGATGGAAGTGCATCGGGTACAGAAGAAATCGTTCTCCCGCTACGGCCTTTTGATACATGCCGCGAACGGTGCCCGCTTTGAGACGTCGACGGACATTGCGCAGAAAGAGGCTTGTATGTGTGCGCAGGGGATTACCGATCTGGAACGAATTGGTCCGACTGTCGGACACGTGGCGTAGCAGCGCCTTGATCCTGGCAAGACGGTCGCGCCTAAAGTACCGCTTGATCAAGGCGATACGTTCCAGGCCATTGATTTTCATGTAATCGGGAACGATCGTCTCGATGTTGGCGATGTAGTCCCTCACCCAGCGGTGAACATCCGGTTCCACCGTCTTGTAGCCACCTCGGATCGCAGCAAAATTTCTCTCAACAGAGTCATCTGCCAAGGGATCCCCAGAAACTGAAAACCGGCCTGGCAGCCGAGATGCCCCTAGACCAATATAAACGGCTCGCCGTTCCTGGGCTACGAACAGCGCGAAATGTGCAAATGTGTTGGAAACATTTTCATATAGAACGAGTTCCGTCCCATGGTTTTCAAATATCCTCTCGAAAAACGTAAGCAACGCACTTTTTAGCCGATCAAAAAAGTCGAGGTCTGCACTACTGCCCCAGATGCCATAGGTCTGCGCGCGCTCGAAGTCTGACAGGAGGGCAGAGTTCAAATTATAGCCGGAATAGCGTTCTAGGATGTCGAAATCCACCTTATGGTTCGCAAAAAAGGATGAGAAGTCATATACTGCGGCGAAACCCGCCGAATCCAGGCCGTTCTCCTTGCGAGAAAATGCGCTGTCTACCGCGACCGCCACGGTGGCTCCGTCGTTGCGGAAACGCGCCGCGAGCGCATTAAAAAAATGAAAGTAGTTCGGCGCGCTGTTCGAGAGAAGCAGAATGTTCATTTTGCCTGCCAGCTACCAATCAGCTCAGCGCGCACTGCTGTCGGGGAATGAATGTCCTGAGTCACCTGCCGGCCCAATACAGCTTCGAGATTTTTAGGCGCAAGGCCAAAGCCCGGTCTCACACTGCGTATGCTGTCTCGAGTGATGACATCACCTGCCTTCAGGTCCCGTACAAAGTAGAGCGACCGGCGGAACTTCACGTTCCCCTGCTCGCTCGATTTGCGTCCATAATCGACCTTGCCGAGCGCCTTCCAAGCCGTTTTCGTTCCGGCACACAATGCCGCCAGTTCGGCAGGCTCGAGTGAGAAGCTGTCGTCCGGACCGCCGCCGCCGCGGTTAAGGGTGAAGTGCTTTTCAATGATCGAAGCCCCCAAAGCCACACTGGCAATGGCGGTGGTGTTGTCCAGCGTATGATCAGAAAGGCCTGTGACCAGTCCGTAGCGCTCAATCATGTCGGGTATGGTCTGCAGATTATAATCATCGGCCGGTGCAGGGTAGCCGCTGACGCAGTGCAGAATTGCTAATTCGCTGCAGCCGCCCTCACGCGCTGCCTCTATCGCTTCGTGGATTTCCTCTGCATCCGCCATCCCGGTCGAGATGATCATCGGCTTGCCGGTGCTGGCCGCGTATTTGATTAACGCCCAATCAACGGCTTCGAAGGAGGCGATCTTGTAAGCCGGCGCATTCAAGTCTTCCAGGAGATCAATCGCCGTGTTGTCGAAAGGCGAGCTGAAGATCGTAACGCCGAGCTCGCGGCCACGGTCGAAGAGGAGCTTGTGCCAGTCCCACGGCATATGCGCTTCTTCATAGAGATCATAGAGTGTGCGCCCGTCCCACAAGCCGCCGTCGATGCGGAACTCCTCCCCCGTGCAATCAAGCGTGATCGTATCGGGCTTATAGGTCTGCAGCTTGACGGCATCTGCCCCGGCCTTCTTGGCCTCCTCCACAAGGTGCAGGGCCGTTTCGACGCTGCCGTTATGATTGGCGGACAATTCGGCAATGACATAAGGGGGCTCACCCGGCCCGATCCGGCGCCCGGCGATCTGGATACAGCTCAACTGGGTTCTCCAACAGGTTTCATCGATTGATTCCAGTTGCTTCTGAGCAACCCGAAGCAGACGAGGGAGCGATAGGCCCCCTGGAGCCGTTGTTGCTCCCGCAATACGCCTTCCCGAACAAAACCTAAGCGTTCGTGCAGCGCGATAGAGGCCGTGTTGAAATCCACTGCCTGGCCGCAAACCTTATGCAGGTTCAATTCGCCAAAGGCATATTTCAACGCCGCGAAACCGAGCATTTTCCCGGTTCCTCTCGCTGCGTTCGGGTCAGCATAAAATCCCCAGTTCGACGCCCCGGCGTCAGCGACATTGTCGAATTGGACGAAGCCGATAGGTGCTTCTCTATCCACGACTATGAGCAACCGGCGTGTAGCCTCATTGGTCGACCGGGAAAACCAATTCCGGTGCTCCTCCAGGCCAATCTCGTGCTGGGTAAACATGAAACGACGCACGTCCCAATGATTTCGCCATGCGAGCACCATTGGCAGATCGTCAGCCATCATCGCCCGAACGATCGGGTCAGACATATTCTTCCACCATCCGGTCGGCGACCCGGCTAACGCCCTCTCCGTCTGTAATCGCAGCGGCTGCTTTGCTTAGGCCGAAGAGAAACTCACCGATCGTCCCTGACACGAAGCGCTCCTCCAGTACCGAAACGAGTTGCGAGGGATTCCTGACAGCGACCGCGGCGCCCGAGACCTGCAGGGCCGAGGCCACGGAATGTTGGTTGTCCGCGAGCGCAAAAACGAAGCTGGGCAAGCCCACGCAGCAGCGTTCCCAGGACGTGCTTCCTGCCGCCCCGACAGCAAGGTCGCTTTCGGACATCAACCGCGCCATGTCGCTCACGCCAACCAGAACCTGAGTCGAGTACCGCATTGCTTCCGCACGGATCCGCACCGCGTCCTTCCACGGCGCTTGCGGTCCCATGACGACTGTGATGCGCAAAGTCGAAGGTAAGGTACCCTCGTCGAGCGCATCCAGCACAAGGCCAGTGACATTTTGCTTGTCCACGCCACCCATAGTTAGGAGCAGGTGTTCGAGTTTAGGTTGAACCCTACGAGCAAGACTCGCTGCGCGCAGCTCGGCAAACTCAGGCCGCAGTAGCGCATATTCCGGTCCGAGCAATGTGACGGCATCGGCGCCCAGGAGGCTGTCGTAGTCCTCTTTCGTGCGGCCAAGGCTCTGGTCGAGCAACAGATCGCAATCGTGGGGGCGATCAGCCAAGTCATCGATCACCATCAGGTATTGACAGGCAGAACGCAGCGCTTCCTCCCAGCGGCGGTCCAGCCCGTAATGATCCACGACCAGACAGTCCGCAGACCCAATGGCTTGGTGCGTCTCTTGGGCATCTGTTGCCCAGTCCGTCCCCAGCCAGTAGGCATGGGGTGGCGCCTCATGCGTCAGCGTTATGTCCTCTGGAGGCCTTGGCAGCGCAACGGTCCTGTGGCCACGCTCTGCTATCAAATCCATAAGATGGCCAGTGTGTAGGCGGCAGATGAATAGGCATTCTGCCCCGCGCTCCCGCAGCGCGTCAGCCAGCGTGAGACAACGCATGACATGGCCGGTGCCAATCTCGATCGAGGCATCGGTTCGAAAGGCGATCTGCACGGGTTTTAATTACCGCAGAGCATCTTGGGTCATTCCGATCCTGGTTCCGGGCTCAGGATCCGAAACATGCATTCCGCCCGCTCCCAGTCCTCGGGTGTGTCGATGTCTTGCACACGATGACGTGGCAACAACACTGGGACGCTACCTTGCCCGAACACGGGCTTGTTTTTGAGCCAAGCCTCGGAGCGGCCCCAGTAGAATTGACCCGCATCGTGCCAGGCCTCCTCGAGGTCTTGCGAGCGGGTCCCAAGATGCTCCGGTTGGAACATTGCCACGCGTTGGCCTGCGGTGATGCGCAACGCCCTTTGGATCGGAAAGGCGTAACTCGTCACCGAGAAGGCGAAGTCGGCTTCCGTCGACCGAAGCATGTCCAAACCTTGTCGCAGATCGCTCGCCCGTACAAATGGCGCGGTGGCGTAGAGGCAACAGACCTCTTTGGCAGCAGCCCCCTCCGTCGCGAACCATCGGATGGCATGCGCCACGACGGGAACGGTTCCTGTGTGGTCGTCAGAAAGTTCGCCCGGACGCAGGAAAGGCGCTTCGGCGCCGTATTCTTTTGCCAGTTCGGCGATCTCAGCATCGTCCGTGCTGACGATGATACGGTCGAAACAGCCGCTTTGTATGGCCGCGCGGATCGACCATGCGATTATCGGCAGCCCACCAAAGGTGCGGATATTCTTGCGCGGGATGCGTTTCGATCCCCCTCGCGCCGGGATTACAGCGAGCCTCACAGCCCCATGGCCTCGCGTAGCACCTTAACCACGAAGTCCTGGTCCGCGTCGGTCAACGCCGGGTGCATGGGGATACTGATGGCCTCTCGATAGTAGCGCTCAGCCTCTGGGTAGTCGCCGTTCCGGAAGCCCATCATCTGGTAATAGGGTTGGGTGTGCACCGGGATGTAATGCAGATTGACCATGATGTCCTTGGCGCGCAGTGCCTCGAAAACCTCCAGATGCGACGCGCCTATCTTCTCCAGCTGCAGCCGGATCACATACAAATGATATGCGGAATAGCTGTCTGGGTGTTGCCATGGCAGCGTCAGCGGCAGATTGGCCAGGAGCGTGCTATAGCGGTCGGCGATCGCATGGCGCCTCTTCACGTACTGGGTCAGGCGGGCAACTTGACTCACGCCTAACGCAGCTTGCATGTCCGTCATGCGGTAGTTGTAGCCAAGAGCCACCTGTTGATAATACCAGGGGCCGTCCATTGGCTGCGTCATGAGCGAAGCCTCTCGCGTGATGCCGTGGCTTCGCAACAGGCCCAAACGTGTTGCGAGTTCATCGTCGTTGGTTAACGCCATCCCGCCTTCAGCGGTTGTGACGATTTTGACCGGATGAAAACTGAACACCGCGATGTCGCTGTATCGCCCGTTTCCAACCGGCTCCCCCTTGTAGCGAGCGCCGATAGCGTGCGAGGCATCTTCGATGATCTTGAAGCCGTATCTTTTACCTAGGTCGTGAATGGCTTCCAGGTCGCATGGCTGGCCTGTGTGATGTACCGGCACCACAATCTTGGGCAGACGGCCAACCTTTTCGGCTTCGATAAGCTTTTCCTCGAGAGCCCAGGGGCAGAGGTTATAAGTGCGCGGGTCGACGTCCACGAAGCTCACTTGAGCCCCGCAATAAAGCGCGCAATTCGCCGAGGCCACGAAGGTGTTCGGCGTTGTCCAGAGAAGGTCACCCGGCCCGAGCCCCAGCGCCAGACAAGCGATGTGAAGTGCTGAGGTGGCGCTGTTGACGGCCACCGCATGACGGGCTCCCGTGTGCGCAAGCACACTTTGCTCAAATTTCGGAATATTGGGACCTTGGGTTAGATTGACTGATTTAAGAACATCCACAACGGCATCGATGTCAGCCTGCGTGATATCTTGTTGGCCATAGCGGATCATAGGTGACGACCGTATTTGAGCATTGCTAAACCGTTGATTTTAGCGCGATCTGTTTCTGTCGAGCTGGCCGTAGGCGATCGCTTTCCAGATGAGGATCAGCGTGAACGAGATCGTCATTCCAATGGGAACGGCCAGTTCGGCGTGGGTTTTGCCGAGCCACCAAGTGGATCCGATAAATACCGGCAATGCGGCGATGTGACTGTAGATGATGGGCCTGTCGCACCCGCGGGCATAGAGAGCATAGTGAGGCACCATACCCACAGCGTTGACGATCGCTGCAACTGCAACCCATGGATACAAATCAAGCGCGTCCAGATAGACTGTCTTGCCCACCCAACCGAGCAGGTAAGGCAACGCCACCCAACTGACACATCCAAAGGCAACAGAAACAGCTAACGTCTGGAAAAACATCTGCCGAACCGTCGTGCGGGCAAGCTCGTACTCGCGCTTGTGGCTATGGCTGATCAATGCTGGGTAGCTGAACGAAAACACCCCCGCATCTAGAAAGACCATCAGCGTTCCTGCGACGCCAAGGAACAACACATAAGCACCCACCGCTTCTATTCCGCCAAGATCCTCCATCCAATATCGATCGGCGGTCTGGATGCCACGCAAGGCGAGAGTTGAAACCAGGAACGCCGCGCTGACCGAGATCCCTTTTCGAACCCAGCGCCAATCGACTGGCCTTGACCAGCCGCCTATCGGAAGTTGCCTGACTCTCCAAACACCCAATGCTGCCGCAGCTAAGCCCGAGCACGCCCAAAGGGCCATGATCACGTCCAGATTCCGGCTTCCTGGAAATCCGATCATCACGACCACGGCCGCGATTGCCCAACTGCCCTGCCGCACGAACAGGGTTACGCTCGCGGCGACCTGATCCGACAACACGATGAGAAGACGCGAGACCTCCTGGTTGAAATGCTCCAGTGCCAGAATTGGAACGAACCACCATAGCAGCGAGGCTGACCAGCCCTCGCCCTTCAAGATCAAGACAACCGGAGGCAGGACAAACACGTAAAGAAGGCCGCACAAAGCCAATTGGCCTTTCAGCATAGCCCCTCGCTGATCGTCAGAGACTTGCAGGATCTCGCGCGAAGCGAAGATATAGAAGTCAAGGCCAACCAAATAGAGGCCGTAGATGACCGTGGCGGTGAAAAGGCCGTAATATCCGACCGATTTCGGATCCACGTACCTGGCCAGGAAAAATACGAACAGAAATCGTGTAAACAGAGTGCCGAACCGCAGACCGATATTCAGCAGGCGGACCGCCCCGGCAACAAAACGCTCATTACCCTGCGCAATGGATGCGGACGCAATCCTCAATGCCCAGCCTCGGCGTGAGCTTGTAATCTCGCTCATTTAACGAGCGCCAAAGCCAGTGAGGACAGTTCTCACTGTACGGAACACAATTAGCAGGTCCAACCACGGCGAAAAGTTCTTGATATAGTAAAAATCGTAGTGAAGTTTCTCTAATACCTCCCCAACTGCCGCAACATGCCCTTGGTTAACCTGCGCCCACCCGGTGATGCCCGGCCGTACGATGTGCCGATACCGATAGAACGGCAATTCGGCTTCGTACCAGCGGGAGAGAACGAGGGCCTCGGGTCGAGGTCCTATCCAGCTCATTTCTCCGCGCAGGATATTGATCATCTGAGGCAGTTCGTCGATCCTCGATTTCCTCAAAAACCTACCCAATCCTGTGATGCGCGCGTCACCGGCCTTTGTAATGGCCTGTTCCTTTTCGTCAGCAACGTGAGCACTTGTTCTCATCGTTCTGAATTTGTAGACCTGATACACCTTTCCTCGATAACCCATCCGTTGCTGTCTAAACAGGGCAGGCCCTGGTGAGTCCAATCTAATGAGGGCGGCCACCAAGAGGAGCGCTGGCGACAGCAGAATCAATACTGCCAGCGCCGCAATCCAATCGAGCGCTTGCTTGACTTTCAAATAGGCTTGATTGGGATTGATCGAGCCGAGGGTGTTCTCGGAAAGATGCTCGATCTCGACGCGGCCTGTGAGGGACTCGCTGATCTGTTTTGTATGATAGACGGGGGTACCAGAAAGCGCACGATCTGCGATATATCGTTCCCATTCGTTTGAAAGATCGGCCCGAAGGTCCGCGACCACACCGCTTGCATGTTCTACGATTTCGTTAGACGAACGAATCCAATGCCAACTCACGCCCGGTATGTTTTCGAGGCGATCGACATTGCCGCCAGGGATGACAGCCAACTGGTATGGATCCAGTCGTCGGGTCGCAACGCTTAACGCAAAGTACCAAAACGTCGACTGAACAAAGCTGGCGGCCACCTGAAACCGGCTGTAGTCGATGCGCAGAAAGAAAATGGTCAGGAACACGAGGCCGTAAGCTAACGCGAAGGTAGGCAAGATGTATCCTGCTGCAGCTACTCCCGGGAAGGTCCCAATCCTCCGGTAGAGCAAATATCCCGTTAGGTGTGCGATGACCACCGCAACAATCGTGATCTGCATGTTGGACGAGTAGATCACCCCAGGATCAACAGAACTGCGGATAAGCGCCGGAATCAGAACTGCAAATGCCAAACCTCCTGCAAGCTGAAATCGCATTTGCAAAAGGAGATGCCTCTGATTTGGCAAATTGATAACGCGAACATTCATGTTCATGTTTGCTATCCGGCTATTTTGGCGCGTCTGCTGTCACGCGGCAATAACGAGACCTTCGAGATCGCCAGGTTGTTGGACCCGAGCCGGTGACGAGCGCTGCTGGCCGACCTTTGGGTCGACAAGTCTTTGGACATCGTGTGGTTTGGACGGAATAGAACAGATTGTTGCGGTCGACGGCGCCAACGGTGCCGCATTTTGCCCGACAGTGCTATGAGCGGCACAAATGGTTTACTTAGGCGCGGAAATCTCCCCAGTGGCGCGCAAAGTCCCACAACAACTGTGCCAGGTCACGGCTACCGCACTCCCGGGTGCAGCCGGAATTTTTCATGCGTAACAAAGTGGGCGCTCAATCATGCAATAACGCGCTTAGATCACGCAATTGCGACAAGACTGTTGGACTCGAGTTGAATAGGAATTTCGCCGTTCATGATCGCTACTAACACTCTGGCCCGTCCTGTCGAATCAAGTCGGTCAAGGCGACCCATCAGCTCGGCGAAAGGGCCTGATAGAATTCGAACCGAGGATCCCAGCTTGAGACCGCCACTGAAATCAAGCAGACCGTCCTTGCCAGTCAACGCGATGAACCGCTCAACCAAACCGGAAGGAACTGGTGAGGGTCTATCCCCGCGCATGATCAACGAGCGAACACCGATAGTTCCGTTCACTGCGCGCCAGCGCTGCTGTGTAACGTCCAAAGCAACAAACATATACCCTGGGAAATACGCTGCTGTCCGTGTGTAAGTCCGCCGAGCATGACGGATGGTTTTCGCCGCGCGCGGCACGAACGACGTAAATCCCTGCCTTTGAAGATGTTGTTCTGCTATATTTTCTCTGCCAGCAAATACGCCGGCTGCATACCAACGCACACCAACGGGGGTGGCGATGGCGTCCTGCGACGCTCCGTCTCTTCTGACTTCGATTCCCGTGTTAGTCATAGCAGGACTTTCGGTTTACCTTACTCGCCGAGCAAGTGACTCACTTTGCGTTGATATAACTTTGGCGGAAATATTTTTCCAAGGTGCTCTGTGCGTCAGCACGGTGTACGATACTGATTGACGCCACGTTGTGAATCGCGTGTCACTAATATAACTCCTCGCGGCCCGCTTGGACTTCGACACATCACGTACGTTACTCACGGTTCGAGCCGTGCGTCTGCACATTGCTTCTTGATTTCATGGGTATGTAAGGTTGTGCTGCCTGGAGTTCCGTTGTGTTCAGGTTGCGGACCCATATGATGCTCGCCTGAGAAAAGCAAGCGGGGAGTTGGACTGTCGCAGTTGGTATAATCGATTAAATATCATGCTCATTGGGCCAGACAGAAGCCGGAATCGCGGCCAATTTCATGCGGTGCAGATGCTTTTGACGTTTCCACAAACCCTTGTCCCTGCATATTTAATTGCCGGCAGTTGTTTGCGTATTGCTGCAGTCCGTGGCCAAATGACGCGGTCTGGTTTTGCTGTTCTTTCGTTAGGCCAGACCGTCGGGGCGAGGCACCTTGATAAACAGCATAGAAGCGTGGCTGGTCGGCAACACGCGCGGTCCTGTCTTGGTGTAATTGGGAACGCGTGTCTCGGTGTCACGCAGTCGTCAACATGACGACTTACTTGTCTCACTCCTGTTGTAGGACGGCATTTGTCGGCAGCTACTGGCAGTCCTTATTACTGTTGCGTTTTACGCCGGTGCTGAACAGTCGGTTTTATCGCTTTGCTAATATGCTTGGCTGATGATGGACGTTATCCGTATATTGCTTTCGGTGTTGTTGTAACGTAGTTCATCGTTCTGTATTGATGCGGGGAGAACTGTCGACATGTGCGGTATCGTTGGAATTGTTGGGCAATCGCAGGTCGCGCCGCTCATTGTCGATGCCCTGAAGCGGCTGGAATATCGCGGCTACGACTCTGCCGGCGTCGCCACCATCGAGGAGGGCGAACTCGGACGTCGCCGCGCCGAAGGCAAGCTCGTCAATCTCGAACGCCGACTGCAGGAAGAGCCGCTCGAGGGCACGATCGGCATCGGCCACACGCGCTGGGCCACCCATGGCGTGCCGAACGAAACCAACGCGCATCCGCATTTTTCCGACGGCGTCGCCATCGTCCACAACGGCATCATCGAGAATTTTGCGGAGCTGCGCGACGAGCTCACCCGCGACGGCTACAGCTTCTCGTCGCAGACCGACACCGAGGTGGTCGCTCATCTGGTGGCGAGGGAACTCGCCACGGGGCTGGAGCCGGTCCAGGCCGCGCATCGCGCGCTCAAACGGCTGCATGGCGCCTTTGCGCTGGCGATCATGTTCAAGGGCGACGAGGACCTGATCGTCGGCGCGCGCAATGGCCCGCCCCTGGCCGTCGGCCATGGCGAGGGCGAGATGTTCCTGGGCTCCGACGCCATCGCGCTGGCGCCGTTCACCAACGCGGTCACTTATCTGGAAGACGGCGATTGGGCGGTGGTGCGCCGCAACAGCGTCGCCATCTACGACATCGACGGCAACAAGGTCGACCGCAAGCGCCAGCAGTCGCTGTCGACCAGCTTCATGGTCGACAAGGGCAATCGCCGGCACTTCATGGAAAAGGAAATCCATGAGCAGCCGGAGGTGATCTCGCACACGCTGGCGCACTACGTCGATTTCGTCTCCGGCGTGTCGAAGCCGCTGGAGCTGCCCTTCGATTTCGCCAAGATCGGCCGACTGGCGCTCTCGGCTTGCGGCACGGCCTATCTGGCCGGGCTGATCTCGAAATACTGGTTCGAGCGCTATGCGCGGCTGCCGGTCGATATCGATGTGGCCTCCGAATTCCGCTACCGCGAGATGCCGCTGTCGGCAAACGACGCGGCCTTCTTCATCTCGCAATCGGGCGAGACCGCCGACACGCTGGCCTCGCTGCGCTACTGCCGTCAGGCTGGCATGAAGATCGGCGCTGTCGTCAATGTGCGGGAATCGACCATGGCGCGCGAATCCGACGTCGTGCTGCCGACGCTCGCCGGGCCGGAAATAGGCGTCGCCTCGACCAAGGCTTTTACTTGCCAGCTGTCCGTCTTGGCGGCGCTTGCGGTGCGCGCGGGCGTGGCTCGCGGCGCGATCTCGCCCGATCAGGAAAAGCAGCTGGTGCGCGAGCTTTCGGAAGCGCCGCGCTTCGCCACCCAGGTACTGGAGCTCGCAGAGCAGATCGAAGGCATCTCGCGCGAGCTGTCGCGCCACAAGGACGTGCTCTATCTCGGCCGCGACACCAATTTCCCGCTGGCCATGGAAGGCGCACTGAAGCTCAAGGAGATCTCCTACATCCACGCCGAAGGCTATGCCGGCGGCGAGCTGAAACACGGGCCGATCGCGTTGATCCATGAGGACATGCCGGTGATCGTGATCGCGCCCTATGACCGCATCTTCGAGAAGACGGTGTCGAACATGCAGGAAGTGGCGGCGCGCGGCGGCAAGATCATCCTCATCACCGACGCCAAAGGCGCTACGCAGGCAGGCATCAAGACCATGGAGACGATCATCCTGCCCGAGGTGCCGGAGATCATTGCGCCCATCATCTACGCGCTGCCGATCCAGATGCTCGCCTATTTTACCGCTGCGGCCATGGGCACCGACGTCGACCAGCCGCGCAATCTGGCAAAATCGGTGACCGTGGAGTAGGGATCTGAGGGCAAGCACATGTATTTTCCACGATTTTTGGTATTCTCCGCATGCGCGCTGATGCTTCTTCTGGCTTTGGCCTTCATTGCGACCTGGTCGGTCTTTTAT
Source organism: Mesorhizobium sp. M4A.F.Ca.ET.022.05.2.1 (assembly GCF_003998845.1). Taxonomy (NCBI): domain Bacteria; kingdom Pseudomonadati; phylum Pseudomonadota; class Alphaproteobacteria; order Hyphomicrobiales; family Phyllobacteriaceae; genus Mesorhizobium; species Mesorhizobium sp. M4A.F.Ca.ET.022.05.2.1. Next base: position 43,533 of record NZ_RZOJ01000002.1, read on the forward strand.
TCGGTAATTTTGGCCACCCTTGCGGCTCTCGCGTTGCAGGTCGGATACTTTGTGGCTGTTGTATACCTTGTCATTCGCGGCGATCCGGCTAAGCGGGAACAATCATCTGTAACTGACGAACGCGCGTTAACGTTTCGGCCCAGGCGGAATCGGAGCTCCGTTAAATGCGCAAGGATGTGAAGCCCCGCGGTCGTATATGATGACGTCAATGTTCGTCAGGTCGCGGATTGCCAATCGAAGCCAGGCCGGGATCCAGATCGGCGCGGTCGTCAATATGCGGGATTCGACCATGGCGCGGATCCGATGTCGTGCTGCCACTCTCGACCAAACCCTTTACGTGTCAGCTGCCGGTGGCGGCTTCGCTCGCGTGCGGGAAGGTGCCCACTTTTGCCAAAAAGAAAGCAACTTGGCGTTCTAAGATCTCTGCGCAATGAGCATTGACTTCCTCCATGAGGAAAAGAAAGCACCTAGGCTGCGCCATGCTGAAGGCGGATGGACAATGGCTTTGCGTATCAGAATGCCGGGCGGCACGCTCAAGGTGAAGACCTATCGCGAATTGCGCGACAGCGAACGGGACCGACGCGTGCCAGTATGGAAGTTGGGGGCGTTCTACGTGATCTGGTCGTCAGGCAAGCACGTGACCCGCAACAACAATCATTCAGAACCTTGATACGCACGGCCTGAGCTCGGCCGAAAGTTCCGAACATGCCTTGCGAATGGACCTGCCTGAGCATCAGCCACGTGGCATTGCCGGCGTTCAGTCGTGCCTCTCCACGGCGTGCGGAAGGTCATACGTCCCGAGCAGTTGCACCCCGTCGCTGCCGTGCCAGCTAAAAGCATCGCTAATTGGCATGGGGCAACGTCGCTTCACGTATCAGAGAGATATGCCGTCCCGCAGTCGACATGCGCAATCCGTGCAGCCCCATACGCGCTCGCAAGCTGATCCGACGCCGGCGCGATTATAGCACCCAGCAATTGCCCGAGCCATCTTCTTTCCGGTCATGGATGCTCCGCCAGAGATCGACCATCTGACCGGCTTCGCGAAGCGGAACATGGCGCTGGTTCGAGGGCAAGTTCTTACCGCCAACGACCAGATGCAGGAGGTCTGCAATTATATGGGCATCCTCTTCCTGACCATGGCCCGCCCCAGCGACCTCAACAAAGCCGAATTCGATCATTTCGACCTGGAGAAGCTGGTCTGGCATAAGCACAACACCAAGGGTATCCAGCTGTCGCGCTCGCTCTACGAATACGCCTACCGCTCTGTGCCGATCCATTCCCGGGTTGCCGACATGGTGCAGGCCCAGCGCCTGCGCTGGCCGGAAAGCAGGCTGCTGTTCCCATCGCACACCGACCAGACCCAGCCCCGCGACAATTTCCGCAAGGGGCTCGAGCGGTTCAAGGCCCTCCCTGGGGTGCCGGCCTATTTCCAGCTGTATGACCTCAAGCGGATCGCCATCTCGCTGATGCTGACCGGCCAAGGGGTGTCGCACGAGGCCATCTCGCATTACGTCGACCACAAGGGAAACCTCGAAACAACGATGATCTATGATCTCGGCCTCGTCGACCCCCTGCGTCCCGTCACGCAAAAGCTGGGTGACCTCCTTGGCATCTGAGTGCTTGACGTCATTTTTGGGCTGTGGCGCAATGATGGGCGCCGATGTCTCGGTGCACAATCCACAACAGAAAGATCGGTTTATGGAAGCGATGCAGGCGCTGGTGCTGACCAGCATCCAGTTGCGCGACATGCTGGCGGAGGCCGCAAAGCAAGGAGCAGCGCTCGCAGTCCAGGAACTTCGCGCCGACCTTCGCCAAGCGCCGGAAGACGTCACGCTGCAAACGCTTCGCAGGTACCTCGCTGACCCTGCTTCTGTTGCCAATCCGCATGAACATTGGGCCGACAGCGGCGTCATCCGCCGGGTTCAATCCGCGGCAAGTGGCAAGCCCAAGTCCACGGCATGGTTCATGAAGTTTCAAAGGCAAACCGGCCTCAATCAATGTGCGACCCGGCAAAGTCCCGCCTACGGCCGGCGGCGAGAATGGACATTTGCGGACATCAAGCTGGCATGGGATGCTTATTACCGAAGACGGTAGGGGACGGTGGAAGTGGCAATTGAGGAAGGCAAGTATCCGGGCGAGTTGGCGTCTCCGCAGCAGATTCATGAACTGGCTGAGGAATACCGAAAGGCGGCACACCAGCTCCTTCCCCTCGGTCGGGCCGGCAAACCCCTCACCCGAGCGCCGTTCAGATTGTCGGCAATCCACGCGATCGAACTTTACCTGACCGCATTGTTGCTCCACCGCGGGTACAATCCCAGTCAGATCCGAAAGATGCACCACGACTTGTCGGCGCGGACGGAGCACACCACAGCGGCAGGGCTCCGCCTTCGTGCGAAGACTGCCAAACACCTCCAGTCCCTCAGCCAGAACCGGGAATACCTCGTCACCCGCTACGGGCCGGAAATGTCCGCGACGGCCTCGCAGATCAACCGCCTTACCGCCACCCTTGAAGAGGTGGCGGTAAAGGTCACGGTATTGATCGCCAAATCCCCTAGGCAGCAGGTAGACCCAGTTGCTGCCGAAGAGGTTCAAGTTCGAGACTTGGCAGCCTCGTTGTCTGCGTCGCCCGCCAGTTGAGCGACGTGAGGCATTAGAAATACATCAACGAGGTAGGCGGCGTAGTCCAATGAGATCGGCAGCATGGATGCGGTGATTTCGTTGTCGATACAACTCTCGGCATCCCAATAGCTTCGAGTCAGTTCCTCGTTGGCGGGCTCCATCCGCTCGATGATCCTTTCAAAAGCGGCGTTAGCGGCATCGATAAGCACTGCACGGTCGGGTCCTGTGACTGGCAGGGACGCAATAACGGCATGGGTATCCATGACGGCTGTTTCCTTGATGGAAGGGCGGTCTCTTGCCTCAGCATTTTCGGTCGCCAAGCCGACGCTGGTTCTTAAGGGGGTGGCTGGTCGAGGCGCCAGGCGCCACCTTATGCTCACATGCGCATCGGCAGGATACTCGGGAATCTCGGCGAAGCAATCCAACCGCCTCATGAAAGATTCATGATCCTTTGCTAAAGGCCCATTCGGGGGGAAGTTCAATGGACGAAAATGGACCGTACAGGGAAGCGTATCGCCTTGAGCGCATCGTACGCGGCGCAGCCAGTATCATCGTGACTTTCTATTCAGCCAAAGAGGCACGGACGATCATCCCCAGCTTGAATGATAATTACCGGTTGATGCAGGGTGACAGGCAGATCTGGCCCAGCGAGGGTTCATCCGAACGTCATCGCTAGGCCGCAGGTTAGCGAAGCCGACTTCGATCGCCTAGAAAGGCCTCCTGGCCGGTTTCGGCCGGGCATCTTTTAGCTGTCGGCAAGCGCCAGTTTCGACCGGATCGCGCTGATCGCGTTCAGGATGGCATCCGCGGCATGAACGTCGAGAGCAACATCCAGGATACCTTCGGTCGTCCGTATCGACAGGATACCGAGAGTGCCTTGCTCATCCTTCACGGTGCCGACGTGGATTTCGGTTGGCACGAAAGGCCTTGCCTTATCCGTCCGCTTCATCGTTCACCTATGTTAAGGCGTGAGACACAATGGCTGAAACGGGTCGCGCGTTCAAGCGGCCTTGGGTTGTGGCCTCAATTCATCTTAGATGTTGCGCCTGCAGTCGGGAAATCGTGCTGCCGCTAACCTTGAACGAGCTGGCCACTGCGCCTTTCGCCTCCCCGGCTGCCAGCCGTGCCAGCGCTTCGACACGTTGCTGCATGGACAGTTTCGGTTTGCGGCCAAATTTGACCCCCATCGCCATAGCGCGGGCGCGGCCGTTCGCCGTGTTCTGCAAAATCCTGCGGCGCTGCCATTTGGCCGCCCATCCCACCAGGAATAAGACCAGGTCCGACATTTCCGAGGTGGTATCGATGAACGGCTCGTCGAGGAGCCGGAGCCCGGCGCCAGCCGCCGTCACGGTTCGCAAGATACTGAGCAGGTCGAAGGGGTCGCGGGCCACCCGGTCGCTGACGACGGCATAGACTACATCGCCTGCCTTCAGGCCTCGCAGCAGGCGTTTGAGTTGCGGCCGGTTAGCGTCCTTGCCGCTTTGCTTTTCAAAGAAGATCCGCTGACAGCCTGCAGTCTGGAGCCGATCGATCTGCGCGGTTAAGTCCTGCGCTTCTGTTGAGACTCGCGCATATCCGTACTTCATTCACATGCGCCTGCCTGTTGCTTCAAAACTCACGACATTTGCAAGAGCCGTTACGGGGAAGTTTTTGCCTCGTTTTCGGCTTATCTGTCAGCTACTTTGCTCAAAACTTGAGCAGAAAAGCTCTCCGCGCGCGATGTGGGAGGCGTGCGCAAATGTCGTGAGTTTTGGTTAGAGGATCGGGAATCCCTTCCTCAGCAAGCAGGTGCTTCCTTGTCCCGCAGAGCCGCCACTGCCCGCCTCTTGGGTGGTCCTTCTCTTAGCGTGCACTTTCGTCGCCTTAGCAACCTTCGAAGTTGGCCAACTGCGTGTCTTTTGGCGCTCGCGATAGGGGGCTGCTCCGACGACAAACCCAAGCACATCACCATGGATGCCTCTCACATCCCGCTGGCTGATATCCAAACCCCAACCGTCATTGCGCAGGCCCGCCTCGACACCAATGCCGCAATCACCGGCATCGACGCCGTGGCCGGCGGCGATGCTCCGATGTCGGTCGCCGATATCGAGAAGCGGTTGAAGACATTGGGGTTTGCGGTCAAGGTCAAGAAAGGCAACTTCCCATTGTTCTTCGGCCATGCCGATGGCGTTCAACACGGGACCATCGACCCGGAGGGGCGGTCGACGATCTCAGCCGCCAAGGCGTATTCGCAGGGCGGACGAAACATTTTCGAAACCCTCCGGGTCGAGATGATTTTCAACCATGTGGAAGTGATCGACGACCAGGGCAGCAGTCATCGGAGAGCTTCCGCCGGCAAACTGGAAAAAAGCTCTTTGTAGCCAATCGTCATCATCCAGTTCGCCCGATCGAGATGGCTGCGGGCGGCTCTGCGAGCTCGTTCCGGCTCAAGTTCAGGATCGATGCCGAGGATCTCCAGTGCCATTTCCTCGTAACTCGCATTATCCGCACCGGCGTCCAGGAACTGCATATAGGTTGTGAAATGCTCCCTGTCGTATGTGGTGAGACTATCCGACCACGGGACTTCGGTCGGAACGGCTGTGTCCGACGACTGGCGTGATTTGAATTCCATCGACATCTCGCTTTCAGTCAGGTGCAAGCCCACCCCACACGCCAGAGTAGCGCCAATCGGGACGCTTTCAACCCCTCTGGCTTTACTTGGGAATTCGATCGGCTGGACTCGGTCGATCTCGCCTGCAGGTTATTCACGCGCAAGAACGGCCAGCTTTTTGTCGAGCTGGGGATCGGTGTAGCCTTCCTCCAGAACCCTTAGGATCAGCTTCATAGCGGCTGCCTGCATGCCCCCGCGGTCGTCCTCGGGCAGGAGATCAAGAACAATTGCAATAGTGGCCGGATCTTCGGAAACGAGCGACGGAACCAGTTCCTCATTAGGGGTGATCCTCTCCGTGCCGATGATATCGGCCACGATCGGCAGATAGAATTTTCGGACATGGTCCTTGTGATAGGTATCCGCCCTCTCAATCTTTTCTAACTTTTCGGCGTCGCCTGAAAACGCCTCACGTAGGGCCAAGACGACCGCATCGCGGATTTGGTCAGCCTTCACCGCTACCTCTTTGGCCGGCCCGCCGACACTCACGGCAAATTGGATGAGTTCATCGAGGCTTTGCCGGGCTTTATGCAGGTCGCCGACTGTCATTGGCGAGGGCAGATCCCCAATGTCCTTTGCGAGAGCGGTCAGTAAGCCTTGGGCCAACAGGAACTTGTCGTGGTCGGTCTTCCTGGCTTCAGAAAGCTCTTCTGTCGAAACGATCCGCCTGGACGGCCCAAAATATGGGTTGTTCCATCGTTTGATCAGATAGGCTTCGCGCGCACCGGGGCTGTCCGACCATTCCAGTTCGTCTTTTTCAGCTAAATGGGTCCGTCTGGGCTCGCCTTTAGCTCCATAGACCGCATATTTGACGGCCTCTAAGCCGGCGGCCTCCCGCTCGGCAGGGGTCTTGGCCTTGCCCCACTGAGCCCCGAGCCGCATTGCATGCCGCGCTGCGGCTCTTGGACGGCTTTGGAGCTGCCATTGCTGGCGGGTATCCCACATAGTCGCGAAGCGCGCGCCCTGGCGGTTTCGCGACTCAACGCCGTCCCGATGGACGGCGTTGACCGACGCCGGGTGCGTCTACACCCGGATACGCCCGAGTCGCCGAGCCTCGCTGGCATAGACCGACAGCGGCTTGTCCGCGTCGAAATACAGGTCCCGCTCAACCGGCAGGCCAAGTTGCCCGCGCAGCGCGAACAGCTCAGAGAGGCTGACGTTGCCCATTTCCGGGCAGCCAAGCCCGAGATCACAGAGGCCAAACGCGACATCCGGGTTATCCGGGTCGATTTCGGTCAGGAGCCAGGTCGCGCCGGCGTCGGGGGTGAACAGCTTGACGACCGGGACGAAGTCGATTTCGTGTGCGGTCCCGCGGAGGGGCTGCTGCTGGCGACCATTCGCCAGCAGCTTTTCCCGCAGACTCTGGGTGAGGATCTGCACGGGCGCCTCCTACTCGTCGGACTTCGGTGCGCGGAGGACAACGCGGCCGTCGATGGGCAAGGCCTCGAGGAGGAGCGCGCCGCCCTCGCCGTCGTCATGGGCGAAGAAGGAGCCGATGCGGGTCCAGAAGCCCTTCTGGCCTTCCTTGCCGTCGCGTACGGTATAGGCGTGGTAGAGCGGCGATTTCGGCTCGGGTTTCGTTTCGGAGTTACGTCTGTTGGTCATGGTCTTTTCCTTTGGTTGCTGGTTTCTGTCCCGGAGGACGGTTCCAAAGGAGACGGCGCACTGAGCCGGCTTGTCCCCAACACGGGAGCGCAGCGAATGGAGCGGGCAGGAACAGGAAAAGACGGCTGGGCCGGATAAAAGGAACGTCATCAGCTCCGGGCAAGACAGCAACAGGAAAGGCCGTTAGCCGACAGACAAGGGCAGAACGTCAAGCCGGCTTGACGCCAGAGCGTCACATCAGACGACAACGAGCCCAGGAACTTTCGCCATGGAGCAGCTGCCACGTGTAGCCATGGAGCTGCGCGTCGATCAGGCCGCCCCTCCCGGTCCCGGTTGTCGTGAGATGCATACCTGCGGCCCGATGCGGTTCGAAGGAGGTGCAACCGGGAATGAGAAGCTCCGGCAGTCTGCTGGGCCATGCTGCAGGCATGGTGCAGGCTTAAAATCGCGATTAGGCGAGGCAAGGCAAGAATACGTTCGTCATCCCGTGCGAGACGAGATTGCCGTCAATCGAAATATCCTTTTCGATTCCGTGCGCGGAACAGGAAGTGAGTAATGCAACTCACAATGCAACTGTAATACTAGCGTCTCTTTCGGTCATTGCTACCCGACGACAGTAATGTTACCCGGTATTTCGCGAGGTGACCTCCGGCTGCGCAGGCTGGCTGTGGGAGGACGTGAGCCGATCTTACCTTGATGGGTGTTCTATGCATGGGGGAAAAGAATCCAGGGAGCAGCGGCGTCGGCGCGTTCTCAAAGGAGCGTCCATTCTCACAGGCATTTCAAATTCGGAAGTCAAGTGCACCGTTCGCAACATGCATTCGCAAGGCGCGGAGCTGCAAGTGTCAATTGACGCGCGCGTTCCAAATGAATTCCTTCTTTACATCCCGACTGATGGGGTAGGTTATAAGGCGGTGGTCCAGTGGCGCCGAGGGGACAAGCTCGGAGTTATGTTCTTGGGCACAGAGCCTAAGCCACATTGGCACTACGGTTGAGTGTGCGACCGGCTTGAGCCTATTCCAGCCAAATAATGGAAACAGGATTCTTTGCACCCTCAACCGTGCGACGTAGACCACGACGTGACCTATCCTCAGTAGAAAGTCGCGAACGCTGCGAAATTGCGCGTGTAGAGCTCTTAGCCAGAATATTCGCATATTGCACATTCCGGATTTGGCGGGTATGGGAATCTGGGGGGAATTGAGGAGAACAAAGATGTCCCTGGAATCAGGCAATAATCTCATCGAACTTACTGCTGATATCGTTTCCGCTTATGTCCAGAAGAACCCGGTGCCGGCATCTGGATTGCCGGATTTGATCGCTAGTGTGAATTCGGCATTGTCTAATATTGGAAATGCAACTCCGCCTGAAGCGCCTAGCCTAAAGCCGGCAGTTAATCCCAAAAAGTCGATTTACCCGGATTATATCATCAGCCTGGAAGACGGTCAGAAATACAAGTCACTTAAGCGCCACCTTGCAGTCAGGCACGGCATGACGCCTGATGAATACCGGACGAAATGGGGATTGGCAAAAGATTATCCCATGGTCGCCCCGAATTACTCGGCAGCCCGATCAGCGCTCGCGAAATCGCTAGGCTTGGGGAGAAAGGCGGCTCCAGTCAAAAAGTCTTCCTCGAGGCGCAAGGCGAACGCCTAAGGCATGGACAGACTAGGTCGGAGCTTTTGGCCCGAGCAAAGAATCACCGCAATCACATCGACGCCGCCCACGATTGGCGTACCTCACCAGAACAAGGAAAGTCATAAGGGGAAGACGGCGTTCTCGTTTCTCTCTCGTAGGGAGAAAAGATAGACCGTAAAGCAATATAATTTGGTAAAAAATGGCCGCGAATGCGGCCCTTTTTGTTGGTAACCTTGGTCGTTCCCTCGGAAGAAGGTCTTTTCGGCCGCCTCTGTCGCGCAGCCGTCACAATTCGCACCTAAACGAAAACCGATGCGTCCCGTGACTGACATTTCGGGACGCCTTGACAGTCAGTTGGGGATGTCAAAATGCAAGACAGCAACCTGTCGGGTCGCTGCATCTGCGCTGCCATTTTCGCTTCCCGCTGTAGCCGTTCAAATCTCGGCCGCAGCCGGTGACGGGAGCGAGGGGCGCGCAAGACAGTTACATGACCAGATTTCAAAATCGAACACACGGGGTCTCGCAGGATGCCTTGGCAGACCTGGTGGCGGAAGCCGTGCAACAGGCCCTGATCCAGCACGGCATTGTTCTCGACACACAAACTCTGGTTTCAGTCAGCGCCATCGCCGGCAGCCTCGCCGCCTCCGTCCCCTTCCTTCCACAAGCAAAGCGACTCGCGATCGGCTCTTTCAAGGGCGAATGCGCTGCGCTCGCCCCGGAATTCTTCCGGAGATTGGGGGAGTTCGCACGCGGCGGCTCCGCCGGTGCCAATCGCGCGGATGATGGCGCGATGCCAGCAATCGCAGCACCCTCATCAGCGAAGCGGACAAACGATCTGCAATCGGCGCTGATTGAGGACTGGGCGGGCGAAGTCGCCGGATCGACCTTTCTGGAAGAGCATTTCCGCATACCGCGCTCGACGCTGCATCGCTGGCAAAGGCGCAATGAGGTTATTGCCTTGCGCAAGGGCGGCCGCAAACATGTCTTCCCGCTCGCCCAGTTCGTCGACGGCAGACCGGCATCGGGGATTAGCGAAGTGATGTCGGCAATCGGGAATCCACGGCTGGCGTGGTTCTGGCTGACGCGCCCTTCGCCGCAACTCCACGGACGCATTCCGATCGAGGTGCTCAAGCAGGACATGGTATGTGACGTCGTGTCGGCTGCCCGCAAATTTTCATCGACTTGAGCTTCTTCCCCGGGCCTATGCCGTCGCTGCAGCTTCCGGCACACGCAAGAACAGGAAGTTCAACGTGATGTTCCACGGCACCTTCAGCCTTGGCATCGTGTAAGCTGGCACGATCCCATCCTGCACTGAGCGCCTCTTTCTGGTATGGTGGCCGATATGGGGCGTGTCGGCGAACGGCAGCGCCAACGCCGCACAATCCCGAGCTTCGGACAGATGGCTCTAAAGAGATAGGCGCTCTCTTAGCGCTGGTCAGTGCGCTGGTCAGTCGGATGGCGGCAATGCCTCGGGTTTCTTGAAAGGTGAGCGCGCAGAGTGCGAATCCCTTTTCCGCCCAACATGATATTCTTCATAAAATCCTCTAAATCGGTTTAGTGAATATATAGTTCAAATCTAAATTCGTGTTTCACTCGTGCCAGTTGTTTAATATGTGCCATTTTCATGTAGAAAACGTGATATTTGCGCAACAATACTTTCATAAGATTCCAAAAGGCCTGCTTCGAAGACAATCTCTGTTGAACGCCGCCGCGGGTTGGGCCATGTCGGGGGCGAAAGGGCGGCGCGATGCGCTTCTTTTTCAATAGTTGGGGATGGGGTGGCAACGCTGCCCTTCAGCAAAGAAATCAAACCCGTTTTAACTTTTGTCTGGAGATCTGAAAAATGAACATCAAGAGCCTTCTTCTCGGCTCAGCTGCGGCCCTGATCGCAGTTTCCGGTGCCCGCGCCGCCGATGCGGTGACCGTCGCCGAGCCGGAGCCCGCTGAGTACGTCAAGATCTGCGACGTCTACGGCGCTGGCTACTTCTACATTCCCGGCACCGAAACCTGCCTGCGCATCGGCGGCTATGTCCGTTACGACATCGCCGGTGGCGACATCGGGTCGTTCGATGGTGCTAAGAACGTCGATCACCAGGACGGCTCCATCCAGGACACCTGGAAGAAGAATGCCCGTTTCTCGCTGAGGACCTGGACCGGCCAGGAAACCGAACTCGGGACTCTGAAGACCTACACCGAGACCCGCTTCAACTTCGGCAACCGCAACGCTACAGCATCCGTCGTAAGGGGCGTCGTCACCGACAACCCCGCCGTCAACAAGGGCGTTACGCTGAACTTCGCCTGGATCCAGCTCGGCGGCCTGCGTGTCGGTAAGGACGAATCGGCCTTCGATACATTCATCGGCTATGCCGGCAACGTCATCAATGACACGCTGGTTCCCTATGGCGATTTCGACACCAACGTCGTCCAGTATTACTTCGACGCCGGCAACGGCTTTTCGGCGGTGGCTTCGCTCGAAGAGGGATCCGGCACTGTTGGCACGATCGACAGCTATGTTCCGCACGTGGTCGGCGGCGTGAAGTACACACAGGGCTGGGGCGCGATCAGCGGCGTCGTCGCCTACGACAGCAACTACGAAGAAGTGGCCGGCAAAGTTCGTCTGGACGTCAAGCCGATAGACAACTTGTCATTGTTCATCATGGGCGGCTACGGCACCGACGACAACCTCAACGATGATGCGGGCAACGTCATCGATGCTCACGGTCGCGGCTTCTACAAGCAGTGGAGCGGCAACTGGGCAGTCTGGGGCGGTGGTACGTATACCATCAACGAGAAGACCTCGTTCAACGCCCAGCTCTCCTATGATGAAGGCAAGAACTTCGGAGTCGCAGCCAACATCGCCTATGAAATCGTCAAGGGCTTCAAGGTCACGGCCGAAGTCGACTATCTGCATGTTGGCGATGACACCGTCACCAACTGGACCAAAGCCGACAAGAAAAACAACATTGGGGGCATCCTCCGCTTCCAGCGTTCATTCTAACGATCACCCCTGAACCACAGCGTTGGCAGCACGCGAATGCGTACGCGGTGGCTTCCCAACCCAGCCTGCGCTGGCTAATGGGATACAGAAAACAGATCGGCGGTAGTTAGGTCTTCGCCCCCCATGACCCAGCATGCCGGCCGATGCGAAGGGCGCCCTTGAAGAGGCGCCCTTCGCACCCTTGGCAATCGTCCCGATCCCGCCGCTCTCGCCGCGCCATTTTGGCCAGAAAGATTATTGCAGGGGCAAGAAGCGCCTGGCGCTCAGGGTAACGTAGCGTCTCGGTTACCATCACATCGACGAGGAACGAGCAATCATCTCCAACAACTGATCCAACGCCGCCGGCGCAGCGATGGAGGATGGGGACGGCTTCAACGTCATGCCGCCCCTATCTGCAGGGCGGGTTCGACGTGTTCGCCGAGGAGGTGGTGCCGATCTTGCGCCGGCGCGGACTTTCCCGGCACGACTATGAGGGGGCAACGCTGAGGGACCATTTCGGTCTGCCGCGCCCGGATAACACATTCAGCCAACCACAAAAGGCGATCGCCGAACTGTCATCACATCGAGTCAGGTCCGCGACTGACAATTGGGCAGCCAGCGGGGATCAGTAATGCAAGACGGCAATCTATCGGGGTCGCATTCTTTCCTTTTATAGCCATTCAGCTATCGGCCGCGGTTCGGCAAGGAGCTCGGCCAGTAGGCGGTTGAACGACCAGATCTCCAAAACCTGCTGGACGGAATTTCGCGGGAAACGTTGGCCGGCTTGGTGGCGGATGCAGCACTGCCGTCATTCCATGCCGCACGGCTACTCGTTTTCCCAGCACGATCGCCGGCAGCGTGCCGCCGCGTCGCCACCATGTGGTCTGCCGGTCGAAGAACAACAAAGAGAGGCCGCGTAACGGCCTCCTGATCGAGATCCGACCTGCTCTTATGCCAATCACGCTGAACATGTGCCTGCGTAAAGTGTCGAATTGGTTGAGCGGAAGGGGCCCACCCGATGCTTCCGCTCAGCATCGAATGACCCCATTATAGCCGACGTTCCGCAAACTCCATCCGATTGGCGGCTTCTTTTTGAAATCTGCTCCCTCTCTTAATTCGACCAAGTCGATAGAGTTTGGTGACACAGACCGTTATGAGGGAGCCGGCAAATGTCGAGCAAGTTAGTGTTAGGAATATCGGGCAATCTTACCCGCCCTTCAAAGACAAGGGGGTTTGTTGACCACATAGTCGGACAAGTAGCGAAGAAGATTGGCGCATCCTCAGCTACTTTCGACATCCAGGATTTAGGCCCTTCCTTTGCGCACTCCAAGCGGCTTGGCGACCTTGATCCGTCGGCCAGAAACATCGTCGAGCAATTGTCTAGCGCCGCTGTCCTGGTGGTCGGCTCGCCGACGTTCAAAGGCAGCTACACTGGACTGTTCAAGCATTTCTTCGATCTGCTGGAGCCATCCTCGCTTAAAGGAAAGCCAATTATCCTTGCGGCGACTGGAGGCGGAGAACGTCATTCCCTCGTCGTGGAACATCAGCTTCGGCCGCTCTTCGGCTTCTTCGAGGCATTGACCATCCCGACAGGCATCTACGCGTCCGACCGCGACTTCGCCGATGGCGTCATCATATCCGAAGCCATCCGCAACCGCACGGAACAAGCCATATTCGAAGCGTGTCGGCTGGTCGCAGAGACGGGCAACGTCAGCCTGGCCGCCTAGGCATTGTGCGGCCGAAAAGGACGGCGCCGGGAACTTGTTAGCCACGCCGCCGAAATCCACGCCGATCGTCCGCTCCGGCAAAGCGCCGTGCTTCTCGTGAATTGTCATCGTTGCTGAAAAGGAGACTGAAGGTGAGCAAGGTTGGGAAGCTGCGGCTTGGCGCCTTTATGTATCCAGCTGGCCACCATGTGGCGGCATGGCGCCACCCGGACACCGCCGCGGATGCGACGACGAGCCTCACGCAGCGCATCGCATTTGCCCAGGCGGCAGAACGCGCGAAGTTCGACCTGATCTTCCTGGCGGATGGGGTCGCGGCCCATACGGATGATCTCAAATCCCTCTCCCGGACCGACGAATGGGCCGTTGGTTTCGAGCCTCTGACGCTGCTGTCGGCACTTGCCGTCGTGACGGAGCGCATCGGCCTGGTGGCAACAGCCTCCACCACATTCAATGAGCCGTTCAACCTAGCCCGCAAATTCGCCTCGCTCGATCAGATCAGCGCCGGCAGGGCCGGCTGGAACCTCGTGACCTCGTCCAATCCACTCGAATTGGAGAATTTTGGCAACATCAGCCAGTTCGCCCATCAGGACCGCTACGCACGCGCGGAAGAGTCCGCTGATGTCGTGCTCGGCCTTTGGAACAGCTGGGAGGATGACGCCTTCCTGCGCGACAAGGATAGCGGGCTCTTTTTCGACCCGCAGAAACTGCATATCCTCGGGCACCGCGGACGGCATTTCCGGGTGCGCGGGCCGCTGATGGTCTCGCGCTCGCCGCAGGGTCACCCGGTCGTCGTCCAGGCCGGCTCTTCCGAGGCGGGCAAGGAGTTGGCGGCCCGCACCGCGGAGGTTGTCTTCACCGCCCAGCGGACGCTCCCGGAGGCGCAGAGCTTCTATGCCGACCTCAAGGGACGGCTTGAGAAGTATGGCCGCCATCCCGATGATTTGAAGATTATGCCGGGCGTCTTTCCAGTGGTCGGGCGAAGCGAAGCCGAGGCCCGCGAAAAGTTCGAGGAGATCCAGTCGCTGATCCATCCCGACGTTGGGCTGGAGCTCCTGTCGAACCTCTCCGGCGGTGTCGATCTTTCCGCCTATCCCCTCGACGGGCCGCTACCGGACCTGAGCGAGACCGAACGCGGCAAAAGCCGCCAGCAATTGATCATCTCGCCCGGCGAGAAAATCTCACCATCCGTCAGCTCTACGAGACCATCGCCGGGGCGCGCGGCCATTGGCAGCTTGTCGGGACAGCTGAGACCATCGCGAACGAGCTCGAAGAGCGCTTCAACAAGGGCGGCGCCGACGGCTTCAACATCATGCCGCCGACCGTGCCCGGCGGGCTCGACGATTTCATCGAGCTGGTCATCCCCGAGCTGCGCCGCCGCGGCCTGTTCCGGACCGAATATGAGGGCCGTACCCTTCGCGAGAATCTCGGGTTGAAGCATCCCGCTCATCGTGCCCCTCACCGCGAGCCCGGCAGCCAGGCGGCCGAGTAATCCATTCCCAGTCAACTAACCCGGCAAAGGGCCGAGCCACGCCGGCGGCCCGACCAAGGAGCAGTCCCTCATGACCACATCAACCCAAGCCACCGCATACGCATCCTCGCTGACGATCAAACCGGTCGCCGGCCGGATCGGCGCCGAGATCGCCGGTATCAAGCTTTCGGGCGACCTTACCGACGAGACGATAGCAGCCGTCAATGCCGCTCTGCTGCATCACAAGGTGATCTTCTTCCGCGACCAGGATCAGCTGACCGATGCCGAGCAGGAGCGTTTTTCCAAGCGCCTCGGCAATCTCGTTCCACATCCGACCGAGCATGTACGCAACGGCACGACGTCGATCCTTGAACTTGACGCGTCACGAGGTGGCCGCGCCGATGCCTGGCACACTGACGTCACCTTCGTCGACGCCTACCCCAAGATTTCGATTCTGCGCGGCGTGACCATTCCCGAGGTCGGCGGCGATACGGTTTGGTCCAATACAGTGGCGGCCTACGAGAGCCTGCCACCGGCGCTCAAGGCGACCGCCGAACAGCTGTGGGCGACCCATAGCAATGCCTATGACTATGCCGCACAGCGCCCGCATGCCAGCGAGGCCGATCGCCGTCACTATGAAGAGGTTTTTGCTTCCACCGTCTACGAGACCGACCATCCCGTGGTGCGCATCCATCCGGAGACCGGTGAGCGCTCGCTCGTACTCGGCTCCTTCGTGCAGCGCTTCGTCGGCTATTCGAAGAGCGATTCCGAGCAGCTCTACGCCCTCCTCCAGTCTCATGTCCTGCGGATTGAAAACACGGTGCGCTGGCGCTGGCGAGCGAACGACGTCGCCATTTGGGACAACCGTGCCACCCAGCACTACGCCGTCAACGACTATGGCGACCGCGCCCGTGTCGTGCGCCGCACCACTCTCGACGGCGACGTCCCCGTGAGCGTCGACGGCCGCCACAGCGTCACCCGCAAGAAGCTAGTTCGCGACGCCGTCACCCGCGCCGCCTGACCCTTTCCCTCCAGCCAGGATCCTCACTCATGAAATTCGCGCATATCGCAGCCCTGATCGGCGGCCTTCTCGCCACCGCGCCCGCGTCGGCCGAGACCCTCATCCGCATCGGCTATCCTGGAACCGGCATCGACGACCGGCCCTATGCCTATGGCGACTACGTCGCAGTGGCCAACGTGCAGCAGCTCGTCGAAGCCGAGTTCAAGGACGTTCCAGACGTCAAGGTCTCCTGGACTTTCTTCCGCGGCGCCGGCCCGGCCCTCAACGAGTCGCTCGCCGCTGGACAGCTCGATTTCGCCGCCGGCCTCGGCGATCTGCCTTCGATCGTCGGCCGCTCGCGCGGCCTGCAGACGAAATATCTGGCCTCAGCCAGCAGCCATGATGCACTTTATCTCGCCGTACCCCCGGATTCGCAGCTCAAGACCGTCGAGGACCTGAAGGGCCATAAGGTGGCCCAGTTCCGCGGCACCAATTTGCAGATCGCCACCGACCGCGTCCTCGAGAAGCACGGCCTCACCGAAAAGGACATCCGCTTCGTCAGCCTCGACTCGAATGCCGCCACGGCCGCGCTTATTTCGGGCAATGTCGAGGCGTCCTTCGGCGGCTCGGAATATCTGGACCTCGCCAAGCGCGGCGCGGTCAAGATCATCTACTCGACCAAGAACGACGACCCGACCCTCGGGCGAAATGCCGGGCTTCTCGTCACCACCGAGTTCGAGAAGGCCCATCCTGAGTTCACCGCCAAGGTCGTGCGCGCCTTCGTCAAGGCCGCGCGCTTCGGCTCGGACGAGGCCAATCGCCAGGCAGTCTTCGAGCTCTGGTCCAAGGCTGGCCTGCCGGTCGAAAGCTTCGAGGCCGATTTCAAGGACGAGCGCCTGGCCCACCGGCTGTCGCCTGTCGTCGATGATTTCATCATCGCCCGCTACAAGGACCAGGCCGAGCGCGCCAAAGCCTATGGCCTGATCAAGAAGGACGTCGACATCGACAGCTGGTTCGAGACCAAGTACCTCAAGCAGGCGCTGGTAGACCTGAAGCTCGAGAACTACTGGTCCACCTTCGACGCAAAGGGCCAGAAAGTGACCGAGGGCGAGGTCGAACACACCAAGGCGGCGAGCAACTAGGATGGCCGCCGGCCTCAGCGCGACCCAGACCGGCCACGGGGACAGCACCGCAGGTGCGGCCCCCGTTCGCCGGGGCATTGTCCCGGCCGCCGGCATCCTGCTTCTCGGCCTCGTGGTCCCGCTTGGCCTTCTGACGGCCTGGACCGTCGCCGCTCTCCTTGGCCATTTGCCGGAGCAAATCCTGCCGCCGCCGTGGATCGTGCTCGACACACTGTTGGACGGCATCCAGGATGGCTCGCTGCTCTCCAGCACTGTGACGAGCCTTGAGCGCGTTGCGGAGGGATTTGCTGCCGGTGCGGCGGTTGGCCTCGCCTTCGGCACGGCAGTTGGCCTGTCGAAGACACTTCGCGAATTTGTCGGTCCGCTGTTCCTGGCCCTCAGCCAGGTCCCGACCCTCGGCTGGATGCCCATTGTCATTCTCATCGTCGGCATCGACGAAAGCCTGAAGATCGTCGTCATCGGTTGGTCGGCCTTCATTCCGGTCGTCCTGAACACGTCCCAAGGCGTGCGCGACGTTCCGGAAGCTTATGTGGAGCTGGGTCGTGTCCTTTCGTTCAGCCGCTGGTCGAAACTCACGACGATCGTGCTGCCGTCCGCCGTGCCGTCGATCTTCACAGGGCTGCGCGAAGGCCTTGCCAACGCCTGGCAGACGCTGGTTGCGATAGAGCTCATCGCGTCGTTCGAGGGGCTCGGATACCTGATGGCCTATGGCCGTCAGCTTTTTCAATTGGAACTCGTTCTTTCGGCCATGATCGTGGTCGGCCTGATCGGATTGGTGATCCATGGCCTGCTCACGCTCGCCGAAAACCATCTGCAACGCTGGCGTCCGGAGATCCCACGATGAGCCTGATCACGGTTGCAGGTCAGGAGCGGTTGTCGCACAGCGCTCCCATCGCACCGCCGCCCTTCCGCTTCATTGGCCGATATTTGCGGCCACTTGCGGTACCAATTGCGCTGCTCGCGATTTGGGAGTTGCTTGCCCAAGCCGGCGCTGCTGACCCGCGCTTCTTACCGTCCCTGGAAGAGGTGGTGGCCCGAGGCATGGCGGAGTTCAGCCGCGGTGGCCTCGGCTCCAATCTTCTGGCGAGCCTCGAGCGTGACCTGATCGGTTTTGTGTGTGGGAGTGTGGCCGGAATCGCGCTTGGTTTGGCGATCGGGTTTTCCCGTCTCTTCGAACGCCTTCTGGGGCCGGTGGTGCTGGTACACCGCCAGATCGCCCTCTTCGCCTGGGTGCCCCTCATCTCGATGTGGTTCGGCGGTGGCGAGGCCGGCAAGGTCGTCTTCATCGCGCTTGCGGCGTTCCAGCCGACCTTGATCAACACCTGGCAGGGGGTCTCCGGCATCCCGCGCAGCTATCGCGAGCTTGCTGAAGTGCTGACCTTCGGCTGGCTTGACTTCGCCCGGATCATCGCCATTCTGGGTGCGCTGCCGCAAATCTTCACGGGTCTTCATTCGGCGCTGATCTACGCCTGGACCGCGACGGTGGGGGCCGAGCTCCTGCTCAACATCGCGCCCGGCATAGGCGGGCGGATGAACGAGGGCCAGCACCTGTTCCACATGGATTTATTGCTGCTGTGCATTCTGCTGCTCGGCGGCGTCGGCGTGGTCTTCAATGTCATCGCCGGCGCTCTGGAGCATCGCCTTCTGCGCTGGAGAATCCCATGACCGGCCTTGTCGCCATTTCCGAACAGGGACGTGGTCAAAGCCACGCACTGGAGATCGCTGACGTCAGCAAGAGGTTCAGTGTCGCCGGCCGTCAGGTCCAGGCGCTGTCTCATATCCGGCTTGCCGTCGACGAGGGCGAGTTCGTCAGCATCGTGGGATCCTCCGGCTGCGGCAAATCCACCTTGCTGCGGCTCGTTCTCGGCCTCGACACTGACTATGACGGAGACATCCGGGTCGATGGGCACAGGGTGGACCGGCCGGGCCTCGACCGCTCGATCGTTTTCCAGGAGCACAGGCTTTTGCCGTGGCTCAATGTCGAGGCCAATGTCGCGGCGGCGCTGCGCCAAAGCGGGTTGGGTGCTGCCGAACGGGGCGAGCTCGTTCGCGACCATCTCCATCTCGTCGGCCTCGACCAATTTGCTAAAGCCTATCCCGCCCAATTATCGGGCGGCATGGCGCAGCGTGTGGCGATAGCCCGCGCGCTCGTCACCAAGCCACGCTTCCTGCTGCTCGACGAGCCGCTCGGGGCCCTCGACGCGCTCACCCGTCTGCGCCTGCAGGGCGAGCTTCAAAGGATTGTCCGGCACGAGGGCACGACCGCCGTGCTCGTCACGCACGACGTCGATGAAGCAGTCTATCTCGGAGATCGGATCGTCATCATGCATCCCCATCCTGGGCGGATCGCCACGATCCTGCCCGTCACCGATGCAGTGTCTCGCGACCGCTCCGATCCGAATTTCATTCGGCTTCGCGACGAGGTGTTATCCTGGCTCGGCGTGTCACGGACTGGAAACGATACTGACGCCGAACTCGCTCGCCACAGCGCCTGACCGCCGACATGGCTCTAAGCAGCGCCTTTGGCGTGCGGCAAGAAAAGCGAGATCGACCGGCGAGCCGGGCGCTGCACACAATGGTCAAGCTGGTCGAGGCGAAGGGGGCACAGCCTTGATGCTCAACTGCGTTGCCCGAAACACGGCATGAATGCAGTTCCAGACCCGATCTGTCTGTGGCCGGCTGTCCTCACATCCAGCTGCTGCTCACTGCCCTTTTTTGCCGATTGAACTACATCCAACGGCCTCGGGATCTCGATCATAAGCCCAAGGGAGAAAGCCGGGGCAAAGTATCCCCTCGCCTGTCGCTGTGAAGGAGATGCAGGCAATACTGTTTCAGGCGCACGAACTCGCCCGAGGCGATCATCTCGGTCATGCGCGGCCGCTCGAAAGGCACGGTGATTTCCTCGTGGATCCGGCCGGGCTGCGCCTGCATGACGACGATCCGGTCGGCGAGCAGCAGGGCTTCGTCGATATCATGGGTGACGAATAGGATCGTCTTGCGGAATTGCTCCCAGATATCGAGGAGCAATTCCTGCATTCGAAGCCGTGTCAGGGCGTCAAGCGCCCCGAAGGGCTCGTCCATCAGCAGCAGCCGTGGCTGGTTGATGAGAACACGCGCGATCTCGACGCGTTGCTGCATGCCGCCGGACAGCTGGCCGGGATAGCGCCCAGCAAAGCCGTTCAGACCGACGAGATCGAGCATTTTCTCCGCCTCGAGACGCCGCTGCGCGCGTTTGATGCCGCGCATCTTGAGGCCAAAAGCGACGTTGTCGCGCGCATTCTTCCACGGAAAGAGCGTGTGGTGCTGGAAAACGATACCGCGCTCCGGATGGGGGTCTTTTACGGGCTGTCCGTCGACCGAAAGGACGCCGACAGCTGGCTTGATATGTCCCGCCAAGGCGCCGAGCAGGGTCGACTTCCCACAGCCGGAAGGCCCCAGAAGACAGACGAATTCGCCGGGAGAGACTTCGAAGCTCGCATCAGTGACGGCTTCGAACGCACTGCTGCCGCGACCGAGCCGGATCGAAACATGATTGACCTCGATACGGCCCGTTGCCGCGCGAAAGCTGCGCTGATGGGTGGTCATTTGCTATCCTTCGTGTGCCATGGAAGAAGTGCTGCCCCTGCCGCTCGCAAGAGGGCGCTGCTTCCCATGCCGAACAGCCCGATCAGGATCATTCCGACGATGATTTCAGGATAGTTTTGCAGCGTGTAGGATTCCCAGGTGTAGTAACCGATACCGAACTGGCCGGAGATCATCTCGGCGGTGACGAGACAAAACCAGGACGTGCCCATGCCGATGACCAGGCCCGTGACGATGTTCGGCGCCGCGCCTGGAATAATGACTTCCAACAGCATCGCGGTCCGGGTGCTCCCCAGGCTCCGCGCAGAGGCGATCAGCCTGGGATCGACGCTTTCCACGCCATGGACGGTGTTGAGCAGGATCGGAAACAATGCCCCCGTGAAGGTGATGAAAATCATCGAGAGTTCCGACGACGAAAACATCAGAACCGCAAGCGGAATCCAGGCGACGGCCGGGATCGGCCGCAGGAGCTCGAGCGGGGCTTGCAGGAAATCCCCGAGCCACCGTGAGCGACCGATGACGAGCCCGAGGCCGATGCCGATCACGGCGGCGATGCCAAAGCCGGCCAGAACCCTTTCCAGGCTGCTCGAGACATGGGCAAAGAACTTGGGCGAGCGCAGGAAATCCAACGCTGCCGACACGACATCCACAGGCAATGGCACATTCTCGAACGTGACAATGCCGAGATTCAGTCTGAGGCTCGATGCCGTCTGCCAGAGAATGAGGCAGATGGCGAGGGATCCGGCCCGGCGCAACCAGCGCCCAAGGTGGAAGCGCGTCATGGTCAGCCTCAATTGCTGGCCACGATCGAGGCCTTGGCGGCAGCGAAATCCAGCACCTTGCCACTATGATCCCTGGCCCATTTCTCGGCGGTTTCCTTCAGCAGGAAGGCGCTGACTTCGCCGCCGTCGGCACGCACGAACCAGGCCTGATTGCCGAGCAGCTTGATGCCGCTTTCGCGGTCCTGCGCATAAAACACCCGGACTGGCTTGCCCTCACCTTCGATGGCCTTGAGCGCCTTGAATGCGTTCTCCGGCGACGCATAGTGTCGGACGAGCGGCTCACCCTGGACCCAGATCTCAGCAACGCGCTTGGGATCGCTGATCGCTTCACCGGAGGCAGCATCCTTGGCATTCAAAGGCAGCTGGGCATAGTTCTTGAGCGAGGCATCATAGTCGAGCCCAGACGCCTTGAATGCGGCCTTTATGAACCGGTCATCGACAAAGCTGTCCACGTCGAGCGACTGGTCGGTCTTTTTCAGGAGCCTCAAGGTGTCGATCGCTGTGGCGACAGCCTGGCGGTATTCCGGCTTCCAGGCGAAATCACGGGTCTGAAGCCCGAGCGGTCCATGGAACAGGTATTCGACCTCGGCTTCGACGCCCGTCACCTTGGCGATCAGCTCACTGTATTTCTCCGGCTCCTTGGCGATCAACTGATCGGCCTCGATTGCGGCGCGAAGATAGGCAACCACGATCTCGGGATATTTTTCGGCATAGTTGGCATCGACCAGGGCACCGTGGAAAGTGGGCGTCTTTGCCTGCGATCCGTCATAGATCTTGCGTGCGAAGCCGCGCCAGGGGAAGAGTTCGGCAAATGGGACAAAATCGGCATGCGCCTCGATCTGGTTTGCCTGGAGGGCCGAGCCGGCAACTTCAGGCGCCTGGGTGATGATCTTCACGTCGCTTTCAGCGTCCCAGCCCTGTGCCTTGACGGCCCGCAGCAGCATGCCGTGCGAGGTCGATGCGAATGGAACGGAGATGGTCTTGCCCTTGAGCTCCGAGAGCGACTGGATGGGCGAAGCGGTCGGCACGACAATGCCATTGCCGCTGCCGTTCACACTGCCGGACAGCACTGTGATGAACAAGCTCCTTCTTCCGGCCTTGATATGGGCGAGACCGTTGAACGAGCCGGGGAAATCCGCCATCACGCCGAAATCAAGCTTTCCGGCGATCTGCTCATTGGTGATCGGCGCGCCGCTCGTGAAGTTCTTCCACTGAATATCATAGGTGACGTCCTTATACTTGCCGTCGTGCGGCAGGTATTTGTCGAGCAGCTTCAACTCACGGATCAGCAATCCACCCGTGGCGGTATTGATGGTGGTGTCCTGCGTGCCGATCGCCACGCGGATGGTTTCGGCATCCGCGGCAGAAGCGAAGCCGGCCGCCATAAGGGCAAGGGCTGCCAAACGTGTGCGAACATTCATGGTCCTACCTCGTGATTTGATGCCGGCATTCGGCGGCTGAATTTGCCGACCCAGTGGCGATTGCCAAACCGCTGTCCCGCAAATTTATGTGACGGCCGGACTAAAGGCAGAAGCAATTACTTGCACGCTTTCTGGTTGGTTTTGATCCCAAGCGTCCGCGTCGGTATTAAATTCGTCTTGCTAAAACAAAAGGTTACGCTGCCGCCATTCGAAATGGGGACAAGAATCATCTAAGTCAGGCATGAAGTGCGCAATTATATTCCTTTTTTGTCTATCGAATTTATATACTTTTTACGCGTTTTCATGATGCGTAAGGAGCCGGATATGAGCCTCGAAATGCTTTCGACCGATTTCGAAGCTGAGCGTAGGAAGCATCAGCCGGTAATCGAACTGCCCGAGCAGGTCGTTCTTCCCGGCGATCGGGCGCTCTTTCTCAGCGAAAGCGTGGAAGGGCTCGACGACGGCGCGCATTTTCTCGATACCCTGACAACAGACGAGTGGGCGAAACTCAGGGCGCATGGCCGACGTCTCGCTTTTGCGACCGGTCAGGCGATCTTCACCCAGGGCGATAGGCACGGTGGCATTTTCATCATCGAAAGCGGCAAGGTGCACGTCTTCTACACGGCACCGTCAGGACGCGAAATCACCCTCGCCTACTGGACAGCGGGCCATTTCATTGGCGGCCCCGAAATGACCGGCGGTGGAATTCATATCTGGTCCGGAGAAGCATTGAGTGAATGCCGGATGCTGTTCATACCGGCCAGTGCGTTGAAGAAGCTCGTCGTCGAGCTTCCGAATTTCGCGCTCTGTCTTCTACAGGGACTTGCAGCGAAGGGCAGATGCTATTCGGCGATGGCTCAGATGCTCGGCACGCGGTCGGTGATCGAACGTTTGGCGCAGTTCCTGATGAATCTCGGTACCCTTCATGGCGTGCGCGACGGACGGGCAATCGTCATCAATGCCAAGGTGACGCATGACCAGATTGCGGCCATGGTCGGGTCCACACGCCAATGGGTGACGATGATGATGAAGCGCTTCCAGAAGGAAGGGCTGGTAACGGTGACACCACGCCACATCCGCATCGAACGTCCTCACAGCCTGATGGAAATGGTTTCGAAGCGCGCGGCGGGGTGAGACGGCGCTTCGGCTTCCACTAACCGAGCCGCGTTAGCGCCCAGCGAACGGTCTTGCGTACGTCCGGATCGGCGTCGCCGATATGCGCCATCAGAGCATCCCGCGACGATGGATCAGCGATTTCACCAAGTGCGGCCGCAGACTCCTTGCGCAGCGAAGCCATGTCGCTCGTCAACAGTTCGGAAATCTGCCGTACCGCCGATTGCGCCTTGAGCTTGCCAAGCGCATTCAGGCATTTTTGCCGAACCTGCCAGTATTCGTCGGAAAGGCCGTCGGTCAGTCCGTCGACGGCCGAGGTCTGGCCGATACGACCAAGCGATTCGGCCGCCGCGACCCGCACCTGCCAGGTCTCATCGTCGAGGGCAGCCGTCACGGCGGCCGCTGCGGCGGGCTGGCTCGTGAAGGACAGGGCGTTGACCGCAACGGACCGAACGGTGGCATCGGCATCGCGCGTCGCGGCGATGAGGGACGGCAAGGTCTCTTCCAGCTTGAGATAGGCAACGACGCCGAGCGCCTGCGCGCGCACATTGGCATCCTCATCCCGCATCGCCGCCAGAGCGGGGCCGAGTGCCCCACGCGAACGCAACGCTTTCAGCCCGCGAAAACCCGCAGCCCGGACGAAGGCGCGCCCATGACTGACGAGCGGCAAAATGGATTCAGCTGCCGCCGGATCC
>NZ_RZOJ01000300.1:0-7385 GCF_003998845.1 Mesorhizobium sp. M4A.F.Ca.ET.022.05.2.1
ATCCGGCATCGTCTGCACCGTGGCGCATGAACGGCCGCACAATGGCCGCGCCGAAGAGCATTTCCTGCCCGCCGGCCCCTTCGCGACGCTGCCGCTGAAGCCCGACAAGGACGGCCGCAACCGCTCCTCCATCGTCTGGGTCGAACGCACCGAGGATGCGCGGAAGCTGGTCGAGGGCGACGACCTTGTCTTCGAGCACGAGTTGGAGCTGCATTTCGGCCTCAGGCTGGGCGAGATCCATGCCGCCGACAAGCCGCGCGCCTGGCCGCTTGGGCTGACCCTTGCCCGCGCCTTCGTCGCGCCCCGCATCGCGCTTGCCGGCGATGCCGCGCACGGCATCCACCCGATTGCCGGCCAGGGGCTCAACCTCGGCTTCAAGGATGTGGCGGCGCTGGCCGAGGTGGTGGTCGAGGCCGACCGGCTCGGCCAGGACATCGGCGCGCTCGACGTGCTCGAACGCTACCAGCAATGGCGTCGCTTCGACACCGTGCAGATGGGCGTCACCACCGATGTGCTGAACCGGCTGTTCTCCAACGATATCGGCCCGCTGCGCGCGGCGCGCGACATCGGCCTCGGCCTCGTCGAGCGCATGCCGAAGCTGAAGGACTTTTTCATCCGCCAGGCCTCGGGCCTGTCCGGCGACACGCCGCGGCTATTGAAAGGGGAAGCGATCTAGCAGCCAAAGAAGGTAATAGAAGACCGCTACGGCGGCCAGCATGCCGAGCACCCACCTGCCGGCCCTGGATTTGCGCAACCTGTCTCCAACAGCGCGTCAATCAAATCGGCCAATTCGGCAGCCGCGCTGGCAATTGCTTCCCTCTATTTCCCAACGGTTGGGCATGCCCACCCTGATGTAGGCACAACTGCCTTCGGTTCAAAGATCGGTGGTCGCCTGGATCAATTCACCTCGAACCCAAGCTTCTGCCGCAGCCGCAGCATCCGCTGGTCCGGTATCTTCAGGCTCTGCTCGCCGCCCTTTGCGACGCAATTGAGCATCTGCAGCAGATCTTCCCTTTCCTGCGGGTCGAGGCGCTCGCGCAGGAACGGCGCCAGCTTGTCGATGACGATCGTCGTGTCGTCGATCTGCGCCGCTGCCCACTTGGCGTAGACGACGGCCTCGTCGGTCTTCTTCTGGCCATCCGCAATCCCCGAAATCACCTCGCGGATGACGGCTTCGCGCTGCGGCAGGATGGGCCCCTGTTCCGACACGATGGCGGTGATCAGCGTCGCCGCCGCCACCACGGGATTGTCGATCGCCGTCAGCGGCGACAGCGCCGCCTGCTTGCGCAGCTTCTTGCGGCGGATGTTGCCCTGGACGCGGCCGACGACGTCGGCGACCTCGCGCGCGGCCTCGTTCATGGCCTTCATCCGGTACCACCAGAACGCGGCCGCTCCCAACACGCCAAGGATAGCAAGCAGGAAAGGCATGTCAAAATCCCCCGGAAATTTCCGGCGACAATAAGAGAACTGTGCCGTTGCTTCAACACGCAAGAATTGCGGCCGGTGAAGAAGAGGTCTCTCCCTCCAGGCAACTGCGCACCGGATCGAATGTCCTGGCTTTCGGTCGCTCACCCCAAGGCAAACGATGCAGCTTCTTGCCGAGGACGCTGCAGCTGGTTGAAGCGCACTGCAAGGAATTTCACTATCTGATATTTCATGCAACATCGTTGACACGCAACAAATCCCGCCGTATTCAACGTTGCCAGAGATTTCATATCATGAAATTTCTTGCAAAGCTGATACGACGAGGCTTTTCATCGTCGGGGAACCCGGAGGAGAGAATGAACAGGATTGGGCTGGCGGGCGCATTGAGCGCCGCCATGATGACGCTGACCTTGGCGATGCCAGGCGCCGCGTCGGCAGAGAGCAAGTTTCAGTGCAAGCCGGACGAGACCTATGTGATGAACGTCATGGTCTCCGCGCATCCCTATTGGGTGCCGGTCTATCAGGGCTTCAAGCAGGCCGCCCAGGCGATGGGCTGCAAGACCGTGTTTTCGGGCACGCCTGACTACGACATCGCAAAGCAGATCGCCTCATTCGAACAGGATCTGATCAAGAAGCCGGCCGGCGTGCTGCTGCACCCGATGCAGGCCGATCCGTTCATCGAGCCGATCAACCGCGCCGTCGAGAACGGCACCACCGTCGTCACCTTCGCCGCCGACTCGCCGAAATCCAAGCGCGTGTCCTACATCACCTCGGACAATCTGGCGGAAGCCAAATTCGCCGCCGAGGAGATCGTCAAGCAAGTCGGCGACGACGCCGAATACGGCGTGCTGGAGAATCCGGGGCAGAGCAACCACGACCTGCGCGTCACCGCCTTCATCGACTATCTCGCCAAGAACTATCCTAAGATGAAGCTGGTCGGCCGCCAGGCCTCCAACCAGGACGCCAATGTCGCCAACAAGGCGGTGGCCTCGATGCTGCAGGCCAATCCGAACCTGAAGGCGCTGTGGATTCCGGAAGCCGGCTCGGCCGAGGGCGCGGTCGCCGCCGTCCTCGAGGCCAAGGCCAAGGTGCTGATCATGCATGCCGACATCACCCCGGCGACGCTGGAGCAGATCAAGGCCGGCAACATCCACATGGCGCTGAGCCCGAACCAGGGCATGCAGGGCTATCTCGGCTTCGTCGCCACCTTCATGGCGGCGCATCCGGAACTGATCGATCCGTTCAACGACTACAAGACGTCGGGCTACAACCCGATGAGCATCCCCTTCGCCGATAACGGCTTCGCCGTCATCACCAAGGAGAACGCCGACTCGTTCGACCTGAACAAATACATGCAAGGCCGCGATCCAAGCTGATCCGTCCCGCGGGCAACCGCGCCGTCCGGCGCGGTTGCCTCAACCATTCCTGAGCAGGCGAGAACCTCAGTGGAAACCCCGGTCCTCCTCAAAATATCCGGCCTCAGCAAATCGTTCGGCCCTGTCCGTGCCTTGCGCGATGTCGGATTCGAGCTGCGCGCCGGTGAAATCCACGCCATTGCCGGCGAGAACGGCGCCGGCAAGTCGACGCTGATGAAGGTGATCGACGGCATCTTGTCGCCGGACAGCGGCGACATCCAGGTCGATGGCCGCTCCGTCTCTATCTCCTCGCCGCTGGCGGCGCAGAAGCTTGGCATCGGCTTTGTTCACCAGGAGATCGCGCTGTGCCCCGATATCTCGGTGGCCGAGAACATCTTCATGTCGATCACCAACGCCAGCAAGGCGGTGCTGATGAACTACCGCGACCTCGAGAAGCGCGCGACGGCGATCCTGGCGCGGCTTGGCCACATCGATCCGACCGCGATGGTACGCAATCTGTCCATTTCCCAGCAGCAAATGGTCGAGATCGCCAAGGCGCTGACGCTCGATTGCCGCATCCTTATCTTCGACGAACCGACGGCAGCGCTGACCGAGCGCGAGGCCCAAAAACTGTTCGAGATCATTCACCAGCTTGCCGGCGAAGGCATCGGCATCATCTACATCTCGCACCGCATGGCCGAGATCTTCGACAATTGCGACCGCGTCACGGTGCTGCGCGACGGCCGCTACATCACCACGCTCGACATAGCAGGGACGACTCCCGAACAAGTTGTCGCCTCCATGGTCGGCCGCGTCATCGACAGCCTCTACCCCGAGAAGCTGCGCGACGATGAACGGTCCGAAGACATATTGCTCGAGATCGTCGGCCTCTGCGAGGCGACTGCCTTCCGCGACATTAGCTTTCAGCTGCGCAAGGGCGAAATCCTGGGCATTGGCGGCCTGATCGGCGCCGGCCGCAGCGAGATCGTCAAAGGCATCTGCCGGCTCGAAGGTGAGGTGACCGGCGATGTCAGCCTGCGCGGCGAGCGCCTGTCGCTGACACACTATGGCGACAGCATCGCCGCGGGCATCGTCTACCTGTCCGAAGACCGCAAGGGCGACGGGCTGTTTCTCGACATGTCGATCGCCGCCAACATTTCGGCGCTGGCGGTCGACCGGATCGCCACGCGCTTCGGCCTCATCAACGAGCGGCGCGAGAAGCATCGGGCGGAAACGATCGGCAAGCAGCTGTCGCTGAAATGCGGCCATGTCGGTCAGCCGGTTTCGACACTGTCGGGCGGCAACCAGCAGAAGGTAGCGATCGCCAAGATGCTGTCGGTCGACCCGAAGGTGATCTTCCTCGACGAACCGACGCGCGGCGTCGATGTCGGCGCCAAGGCCGAAATTCATCGCATCCTGCGCAAGCTGGCGCGCGATGGCGTCGGCATCGTGGTCATCTCCTCCGAGCTGCCGGAGCTGATCGGCATCTGCGACCGGGTGCTGATCGTGCGCGAGGGACGCATTACCGGCGAAGTCGCGGGGGCAGAGATGACGGAGGAAAACATCATGGTCCTGGCATCGCTTGCCGATGAAGGCCGGCAACGGAGCGCCGCATGAGCATCGTGGGGGACAGTATGGACAGCGCGACGCAAGCTGCCAGGATAGGGCTCGGCGCAAGGTTCGGCGGCCTGATCAGGATGCGTGAGACCGGCCTGATCCTCATCATCGCCGTGCTGTTTGCCGTCATGTCGTTCGCATCCCCCTATTTCCTGACCTGGGACAATATGCGGGCGATGGCGATGGCCTTCGCGGTGGAAGGCATCGTCGTGGTCGGCATGACGATCCTGCTGATTTCCGGCGGCATCGACCTTTCGGTCGGCTCGGTCACCGCGCTCGCCATGGTGGTCGCCGGTCTGCTTTTCCTCAGCGGCATGGACCCCTGGCTGGCGTCGCTGGTGGCGATAGCGGCTTGCGCTGCCATCGGCGCCTTCATGGGATTCTTCGTCACCAGAGTGGGGCTGCACCACTTCATCGTCTCGCTGGGGGTGATGGTGATTGCACGCGGGCTCTGCCTGCTCGGCACCGGCGGCCGCCCGCTCGGGCTTTACACCCTGCCGCCTGAGTTCAAGTTCATCGGCCAGGGCGCGGTCGGCGGCATTCCCGTCGTCATCATCATCTTCATTGTCTTCGTCATCCTGTCCGACTTCATGCTGCGCCGCACGACGATGTTCCGCAAAGTCTTCTACACCGGCAGCAACGAGAAGGCGGCGGCCTATTCCGGCATCCGCACCAAGAAGGTCGTGTTCTTGACCACGACGCTCTGCTCGACACTGTGCGGTTTTGCCGGCGTCATCTACATGGCCCGCTTCGGCTCGGCCCAGCCGACATTCGGCGCCGGCATGGAGCTGAACGTCATCGCCGCCGCGGTGATCGGCGGCGCAAGCCTGACCGGCGGCATCGGCACCATTCTCGGCGCCATCCTGGGCACCGTCCTTTTGTCCGTCGTTTCAAGCTCGCTCGCTCTGCTCGACGTGTCCGTCTATTGGCAGGACATCATCCGCGGGTCCATTCTGCTGACGGCGGTCACCGCCGATTATTACTTCAACAAGCGGCGGGGCTGAGATGGCGGACAGCAGGGAAGATTTCGAGGCGATCCGGCAGATCCACACCGTGCTGGTGCTGCATTTCGTCGACGGTATGAAGCAGAACGACATCGCGGCGGCGCTCAACCTGTCGGCGTCCAAGGTCAATCGGCTGATCGCCCAGGGGCGCAAGCTCGGCATGCTGAGGATCGCGGTCGAGAGCCCGTTCCAGGCCTTGGTCGATATCGAAAAGCAGCTGATCGAGGTTGCCCGCCTGGCAAGTGCGATCGTGACGCCGACCGTGGCCGGCAGTCCCGAAAGCACGCTGCAGCAGGTGGGGCGCGCGGCGGCCAACCAGTTGCTCGAGACCTTGCGCGACGGCGACGTCATCGCCATTACCGGCGGCAAGGCGATCAGCGCCCTCGCCGAGAACCTGCAGCCGGAGCGGGCTTTCGACATCACCGTCGTGCCGCTGACCGGCGGCGTCCAGGGCAAGCACTATACCGACGTCAACCATCTGGCGACGCGGCTCGCCGAGCGGCTCGGCGGCTCCAGCATGCTCTTGCATGCGCCGCTGTTCGCCGAGAGCCGGGAGCAGCGCGACCTGCTTCTGGAGATGGCGTCGGTGCGCGAGATCTTCGATCTGGCGCGCAAGGCCGCGATCGCGCTGGTCGGCATCGGGTCGATCCAGACGCCCGGGTCGAGTTATTACGACCTTCGCCCAGGTCTTGACCCCGACCGCGACAAGCTGGCCGCCAGCGGCGCGGTCGGTGAGTTCCTTGCGCATCTGATCCGCGACGACGGCACGCTGGCCGATTACCCGCCCAACGACCGCCTGGTGGCGCTGGCGCCCTCGGAACTCGCTCGCTGCCGGACGGTGATGGGCGTCGCCAGCGGCGCCGAAAAAGTCGGGCCGATCCGCGCCGCGCTGCGCGGCAATTATCTCAAGTCTCTGGTCGTCGACGAAGAAACGGCCAACGCGGTCCTGAACAATGCGGGGAGCATACGCAATGTCGCCTGAAATGTTGACGCGCACCATTGGCGCGTCGGGAATCGCCGCCTCCGCGATCGGCCTCGGCACCTGGGCCATCGGCGGCTGGATGTGGGGCGGCACCGACGAGGCGCAGTCCATCGACACCATCCGCGCCTCGATCGACGAAGGCGTTTCGCTGATCGACACCGCGCCGGCCTACGGCCAGGGGCTGTCGGAGGAAATCGTCGGCAAGGCGATCAAGGGACGCCGCGGCAAGGTCGTGCTCGCCACGAAGCTTGGACTGATCTGGCACGCAAAAAAGGGCAACCACTTCTTCGACTATGACGGCGCGCCGGTGCATCGCTATCTCGGCGCCGACTCCGTGGTCTACGAAGTGGAGCAGAGCCTGCGCCGTCTCGGCACCGACCACATCGACCACTACATCACCCATTGGCAGGATGCGACGACGCCGGTCCCCGAGACCATGGAAGCGCTCGATCGCCTCAAGACCCAAGGCAAGATCCGCTCCATCGGCGCCAGCAATGTCAGCATTGCGGATGTCGAAGCCTATCTCGCGGCCGGCCAGCTCGACGCGGTCCAGCAGCAATACAGCATGGTGGTGCGCGACATGGAGCGCGACCTTCTGCCTTTCTGCGCGGACAACAATGTGTCCGTGCTCAGCTACTCCTCGCTGGCGCTCGGCCTGTTGTCGGGCAAGATCGGTCCGGACCGCGTCTTTACCGGCGATGACCAGCGCAAGGACAATCCGTGGTTCTCGCTGGCCAACCGCCGCAAGGTCGCGGCGCTGATGGAAGAGATACGGCCGATTGCCGAGACGCACGGCGCAAGCGAGGCGCAGATCGTCATCGCCTGGACGCTGCAGCAGCCGGGCATCACCTTCTCGCTTTGCGGCGCCCGCAGCCCGCAGCAGGCCAGGGAAAACGCGCGGGCCGGCCGCATCAGATTGTCCTCAGAGGAGATCAGCCAGATCAGCGAGGCCGCCAGCCGCCATCTGACAAATCTCGACGCCTGACCGCCACCTGTGAACCC
>NZ_RZOJ01000301.1:0-7343 GCF_003998845.1 Mesorhizobium sp. M4A.F.Ca.ET.022.05.2.1
GGTGCCCCCGCCCGCCGCTGCCGCCACACTCGCCGAGGCAATAGTCTCGCGATGCTCGCCGCCGGGCTCGCCGATGAAGACGCGGCTATCGATCAAACCTGGAATGAGGGTCTTTCCCGCGCAGTCGATGACAGTCGCGCCTTCCGGCACACCCTGGTTCAGCGCCGCCTTGCCGGCGGCGACAATCTTCCTGCCCTCGACGATGACCGTGCCGACCTCGTCGATGCCGCGCGAGGGATCGACGATATGCGCCTTGCTGAAGACCGTTGTCGTCATGCGCCGCGCCCCTCATGGTTGCGGCGCGGATCGAGCAACGCTTCCATTACCGCCATGCGCACGGCGACGCCCATCTCCACCTGTTCCTGGATGACGCTCTGCGGCCCGTCGGCGATTTCGGACGCAATCTCGACGCCGCGATTCATCGGGCCGGGATGCATGACCAGCGCATCGTCCTTGGCCGCCTTGAGCTTCTCGGCATCGAGGCCGAAATAGCGGAAATACTCACGAATCGACGGCACGAAAGCGCCTTCCATGCGCTCGCGCTGCAGGCGCAGCATCATCACGACATCGGCGTCCTTGAGGCCTTCGGCCATCGAGCGGGCGACGATGACGCCCATCCTGTCGATGCCCGAGGGCAGCAGCGTCGAGGGCGCGACGACGCGCACCTGGGCACCGAGCGCATTGAGCAGCATGATGTTGGAGCGGGCGACGCGCGAATGCAGGATGTCGCCGCAGATCGCCACGATCAGCTTCGACAGCGGCCCCTTGGCGCGGCGGATGGTCAGGGCGTCAAGCAGCGCCTGCGTAGGATGCTCATGCGCGCCGTCGCCGGCATTGACGACGGAGCAGCCGACCTTCTGCGCCAGGAGTGCTGCCGCACCCGCCGACTGGTGACGGATGATCAAGATGTCCGGCCGCATGGCGTTGAGCGTCATCGCCGTGTCGATCAGCGTCTCGCCCTTCTTAACTGAGGAACTCGCCACCGACATGTTCATGACGTCGGCGCCGAGCCGCTTGCCGGCCAGTTCGAACGACGACTGCGTGCGGGTCGAGGCCTCATAGAACAGGTTGATCTGGGTGCGGCCGCGCAGCGTCGAGGTTTTCTTCTCCGGCTGCCGCGAGATCGCGACGGCCCGGTCCGCCCGGTCGAGCAGCAGCTCGATATCGGCGGGGGAAAGTTCGCGGATGCCCAGAAGATGGCGATGAGGGTAGAGCGGCAAGGACGAAGCGTCGGTCATCTCAAGGCGCTGCTATAGGGTGCGGTGTCCCCAGCCGCAAGCACCAGCTTTGGATTGCAGGCTTTCTCCCCGGTATTTTCGTCGTGCGCGCGGCAACGCTTGGGCTATAACCCGCCGAAGGCTTCGGATTCGTAGCTTTCGCAAGATAAGGACAGGGCGTGACCGACGACGTGACGAACCAGCCGCCGCCGCTGACGGGCGGCAACGCCTGGCGGGGCGATCCGTTGCTGATCCAGCTTGCCGAGCGCTTTTCTGAACCGGTGCGCAAGGACCTCGACGGGCTCGGCCGTTTCGTGCTGACGCAGGAAGCGCAGGAACTGGCCCGCCTCGCCAATGTCGAGACGCCGAAGCTCAAAACCCATGATCGCCAGGGCCGGCGCATCGATCTGGTCGAGTACCATCCCGCCTACCACGCCCTGATGCGCCGCTCGGTCGCCAACGGACTGCATTCCTCGGTCTGGGAAAACGGCGACGCCGAGATCGGCCGCCGTCATCAGGTGAGGGCGGCGCGCTTCTACATCACCGCCGAGTTGGAGACCGGGCACCTCTGCCCGATCACCATGACCAGCGCCTCGCTGGCGGCGCTGATGGCAAGCCCAAAACTGTTCCGCGAATGGGCGCCGCGCGTAACGACCCGCAAATACGACCAGAGCCAGAAGCCACCGGTCGAAAAGACCGGGCTCACCCTCGGCATGGGCATGACCGAGAAGCAGGGCGGCACCGATGTGCGCGCCAACGTGACAAGGGCCGAGCGGGCGGGCAGCGGATTCTATCGCCTGACCGGCCACAAATGGTTCATGTCGGCGCCGATGTCCGACGCCTTCCTGGTGCTCGGGCAGGTGCCGGAAGGGCTTTCGTGCTTCCTCGTTCCGCGCATCCTTGGCGACGGCTCCGGCAACGGTTTCCGCTTCCAGCGGCTGAAGGACAAGCTTGGCAATCGCTCCAATGCCTCCTCGGAAGTGGAGTTCGTCAACGCCATCGGCGAGATGGTTGGCGAGCCTGGCGCTGGCATCAAGACGATCATGGACATGGTGACGCTGACCAGGCTCGACTGCGCCGTCGCCTCATCGGCGATCATGCGCGCAGGGCTGGCCGAAGCCGTCCACCACGCCCGCCATCGACAGGTGTTCGGCGCCAATCTGGTTGACCAGCCGCTGATGCAGCGTGTGCTTGCCGATATGGCGCTCGACGTTGCCGCCGCCACCGCGCTGTCGTTTCGTCTGGCGCGCTCTTTCGACGAGGCGGCCAGCGATCGCGGCGAGGCGGCTTTCGCCCGCGCCATGACGCCGGTCGTCAAATACTGGGTCTGCAAGATCGCGCCGCCGCTGCTCTACGAAGCCATGGAATGCCTCGGCGGCAATGGCTATGTCGAAGAGGCGCCGCTCGCCCGCTACTACCGCGAGGCTCCGGTAAATGCGATCTGGGAAGGCTCCGGCAATGTCATGGCGCTTGACGTGCTGCGCGTGCTGGGCCGCGCGCCAGGCCTGTTCGAGGAGGTGCTGGCCGGCATCGACCGCGACCTCGGCGCAGGCGGCCGCGGCACCATTGGCGTGCTCAAGGCGGCCATGCAGGTGGCGGCGACCGACGAGGGCTCGGCGCGCCTGCTCACCGAGCAACTGGCGCTGTCGGCGGCGGCGGCCGAGCTTCGCCGGTTGGGGGCAGGGCGTATCGCAGACGCCTTCGTCGAGACGCGTCTCGCCGGCCAGTGGCGCAACACCTATGGCATGCTCGATTCGCGCCACGACGCCCGCATGATCGTCGACACGCTTTATCCGCCGGTGAACTGAGCGGACCTGTGAGGTCAGTTATCGCGACCTGTGGATAGGCGTTAACCTTAACGAATGGTTTCCATTGCGGCGGCGGCCCGCAAGGCCCACTGTTCCCGTCGGAGCAAGGATTGGTTAACCATGTCGTTCCTTGCCCTGCAAAGCAGGAACGCCATGCGGCATGTATTGACCTCTTTTCTGGCCTTGCACTGGACGATCGTTTTCGCCCTGCTGGCCTTTATCTGCATCGACGGCAATCGAGGTGTCGCGGCAGCCCTTGGCGTGCTTGGCCTTGAGGTGGAAAACGGCCGCATCACCGGCCTGGAAAACGCCGCCGTCGTGGCGCCGCTGTCGATCGCGCTGCTGGTTGTGGCGGTGCTGTTCTGCTGGGCCTTCGTCGAAACGCTGCTCAACATAGCGGCAAATCCCGACGCCACGGATGGTGTCGCGCGCATCGCCTTCATTTCCGCCTCCGGCGTGCTGTCGCTGGTTCTGGTCGGCGGCGCGGCGCAAGGCATCGACGGGCTGTTCATGGTCGTCGCCGTCCAACTGACGGCGCTGCTTGCTTCCTATGTCGCGGTGCTGGCCGAGCAGCGCTCGGCGCGGGCTGAGGCATTCGCGGCCGACAACGAAATCCGCGCGACCGCCCAAGTCATGGCACGGGGCGCCGCGCACAGTTCGCTGCTGTCACGTATTTCCGGCCGGCCGGAAGCTAATTCGAGGGATGGCCGCTGATGCGTACCCTGTTCGCGCTCTGGGCTGCCCCGCTGCTCCTGTTCTGGGGCTGGTTCTTCCTGTCTCTCAACGACATGAATTTCGGCTACGTGATGCTGAGCCGCCCGCTGCATGACCTGGTGTTCCAGCTTTATGGCGAGATGCTGGGCATCGATCCCGCTTTGATTCCCGGCATGGTGGCGAAAGCCTGCGTCTTCGACAGCTTCCTGCTGATGGCGCTGTGGGCGTTCCGCCGCCGCCGCAACATCACCGCCTGGGTCAGGAATCGCTGGTCGGGTTCGGTTCCTCAAGTGACTGGAGCCGATCCAGCACTCCCTGCAGAATAAAGGCCGCCGCCGCCGAATCGATTTTGCCGGCGCGCTTCCTGCGCGAAAAATCCATCTCGATCAGCGTCCGCTCCGCGGCGACCGTCGACAACCTTTCGTCCCAGAGCACGAAGGGCAGGTCGGACAGGGACGCCATGTTGCGCACGAAAGCGCGCGATTTCTGGGCGCGCGGGCCTTCCGACCCGTCCATGTTGACGGGCAGGCCGAGCGCGATCGCGCCGACATTGTCCTTCTGCATCTGGGCGAGCAGCAGGGCCGCGTCGAGCGAGAATTTCCTGCGCATGATGACAGGCCGCGGATGAGCGAAAGTGAGGCCCCGGTCGGAGACCGCCACACCGATCGTCTTGTCGCCGAGGTCGAGCCCGGCCAAGGTCCTGCCGCCTTGGAGACGTGCCGGCAAGTCCTCGATCGATATGATGCCCAACTGCTTTCCTCTGACCTCAAGCGCGGCGCACCCTTTTTGACGCACCGCATGTGATGGCACTTTAATTCTGCCGGAGGCGTTCTATCCTCTGGCGCAGCAAAAATCGAGGAAGGCATTGATGAAACTGACCTGGTACGGACATTCGGCGTTCCGCGTCGAGACGGCAGGGGCCAATATCCTGATCGACCCCTATCTGATCGGCAATCCGTCCTGGACGGGCGGCTGGGAAGGGCCGGCGGAAGGGGTGACGCACGTGCTCTTGACCCATGGCCACAACGATCACGTCAGCGGCGCGCTGGAGATTCTGAAGAAGAGCGGCGCCGTCCTGGTCGCCAATTACGAGATCTGCATGTATCTGGTCGGCCAGGGCGCCAGCGGCAGCAAGATCAATCCCGGCAATATCGGCGGCACCGTCGATTGCGGCGCCTTCACCACCACCTTCGTCCAAGCGTTGCACTCCTCGTCCTTCGGCGGCGAGGGCGGCGCCAACACCTATCTCGGCAATCCCGGCGGCCTCGTGCTGCATTTCCCGCAGGACAAGACGCTCTACCATATGGGCGACACCGACATCTTCTCAGACATGGCGCTGATCAACGAACTGCATGAGCCGAAGATCGGCCTTGTGCCGATCGGCGACCGCTTCACCATGGGCGGCGCGGTGGCGGCGCTCGCCTGCCAGCGCTTCTTCAACTTCGACACGGTCGTTCCCTGCCATTTCGGCACCTTCCCGATCATCGACCAGACCGCCGACAAGTTCGTCGCCGGCATGGAGGGCTCCGGCGTCGATGTGGCCTTGCCGGCGATCGGCCAAACCATCACGTTATAGGCGCGGAGACGCGCTGAGCCGGGACTATTCATTGGGGAAATGGAATGAAATCATGGCTTTGAGGCAGACACTTTGTGTTTCGATGCTGGTTGCCGCGTCCCCCGCGCCGGCGGCCGAGGGCTTCATCGACGGCGTCTACCTGCAATCGGAGGAACTGTGCGCGCAGGCCAAGAAGGGCAAGCTGCAGGACTTGATCGAGGCAGGCAACATCGTCCTGTCGGCCCGCGGACTCGAGGGCATCGAATTCAATTGCGAGTTCCTTCAGGTCACCAAGGCATCGCGCTCGCCGAGCTGGGCGGTCACCGCCATCTGCCAGGAGCCGGGTTTCGTCTTTCCCGACGTCCTGTCGGTCACCCAAATGAGCCCGAAGCAGATCGACCTTGTCTCGGTTCGGCCGGTCGATGACGAGAGCGAGCAGGCCGGGAATGGCGGCAGCTACTTCCACTGCGAAGGCGTGGCGCTGCCTTAAGCCCAAATCTCAGCCATCCGCGCGGCGATGCAGGTTGCGCGGCGCGCGCGGCGCCGCTATAGCGCTGGTTTTCCCGAGGCAACAAAAATGTCCGTTGATCTTCAGACAGTGAAGCGCGTCGCGCACCTTGCCCGCATTGCGGTGAGCGAGGAGGACGCCCAGCGCATGACCGGCGAACTGAACGCCATCCTCGGCTTCGTCGAGCAGTTGAACGAGGTTGACGTTTCCGGCGTCGAGCCGATGACCTCGGTGACGCCGATGGAGATGAAGAAGCGCCTGGATATCGTGACCGACGGCAATAAGCCCGCCGACATCGTCGCCAACGCGCCGGCCACCGAAGAGAACTTCTTCCTCGTCCCGAAGGTGGTGGAGTAAAGGCCCGATGGCAATCGAGATCGCCGTCGAGACCGCCTTGCAGGACGATGTGCGCATCCTTGTCGAGGAACTCAACGTGACGCTGCTCGAACTGACGCCGCCGGAGCACTGCTACCACATGACCGTGGAGGAGATGGCCGGCAAGGACACGACGGTCTTCATCGCGCGCGACAATGGTCTCGCCGTCGGCTGCGGCGCGCTGAAGCGCCACGACAGCGGCATCGGCGAGGTCAAGCGCATGTACACCAGGCCCTCGCATCGTGGCCAGAAGATAGGCGCGAGCATTGTCGAGCGGGTCGAGGCGCTGGCACGCAGCGAGGGGATGACGCGCCTGGTGCTGGAAACCGGCGACCGCCACCCCGCCGCCTGGACTGTCTATGAACGCGCCGGATTCTCGCGGTGCGGCCCGGTGCTGGACTATCCCGACTCCGAATGGTCGGTGTTTTACGAAAAGAGCCTTGCCTGATGAGCGAACTGACACATCTGACGATTTCCGAAGCCCGCGCCAGGCTGCGCGGCAAGGAGATCACCGCCGCCGAGATCACCGAGGCCTATCTGCAGGCGATCGAGCGCGCCAATCCGGTGCTCAATGCCTATGTCACGGTCACCGGCGACAAGGCGCGCGACATGGCCAAGGCCTCCGACGCCAAGCTCGCCAAGGGCGAGGGCGGCGCGCTGGAAGGCATTCCGCTCGGCATCAAGGACCTGTTCGGCACCAAAGGCATCCATACCCAGGCCTGCAGCCACGTGCTGGACGGTTTCGAGCCTCGCTACGAATCAACCGTCACCGCCAATCTGTGGGCCGACGGCGCCGTCATGCTGGGCAAGCTCAACATGGACGAGTTCGCCATGGGCTCGTCCAACGAGACCTCTTACTACGGCCCGGTCATCAATCCGTGGCGACGCTCGCGCCTCGATACGGTGGTGATGCCGACCACGCACCAGGGCGACGGCGGCTTCGTCTCGGCCGGCGGCGCGAAAACCCAGCGCACGCTGGACAATGCCCAGCTCGTGCCGGGCGGCTCGTCCGGCGGATCGGCCTCGGCCGTTTCGGCTTTCCTCTGCGCCGGCGCCCTGGTGCGTGGTCGGCATCACCACCGTATCGAGGCGCGAGCGTCGCCACGGATTGATGACCGGGCCGTAGTAAGAGGTCTAGTTGGACGAGCCCATGGCGAACTCGTCCA
>NZ_RZOJ01000302.1:0-7329 GCF_003998845.1 Mesorhizobium sp. M4A.F.Ca.ET.022.05.2.1
CATTCCCCCCGCCCCCTGCGGGCGCCGGCCACCCCATTTCCGGGCGCAACAAGCCGGCCGCGATCAGAATTTGTAGCTCAAATTCACTCCCAGGGTGTGGAGCTTGACGTCCTGATCGCGGTCGTCCGGAATGTCGAAATGTTCCGAACGGAAATCGTAGTACCGGTATTGGGCGCCAACGACGAATTTGTCCGTGAGGGCAAAGTCGACGCCGGCACCGAGCGTCCAGCCGACATCTGTCCGCGTGTCTGCAACGCCATTGCGTGACGCTTCGATGCCGGCAAAGGCGATGCCGCCGATGCCGTAGACCAACACGCGGTCCATGGCGTAGCCGGCCTTGGCGTCGACGGAGCCGAACCATTTTATCTCGGCGCCGGCAGAATCTCCCAGACCGAGGTCCGCCGCGCCGTCGACCGAGGAATAGTTGAGGTCGGCCTGGGCGCCGAGAACCGCCTGGTCGAACTGCCAGAGGCCGGCGACGTGGCCGCCGATGAACCCGCCATTGAGATCCGGCGAGGCGGAAAACGGCGCGCCACCGGTCGAACTCATGTCGGAGTTTCCCCAGCCGTAGCCGCCCTGCAGGCCGGCATAGTAGCCAGTCCAGTCGAACCCCGGGGCGGTCATTGGCAGATCGGCGCCCAAGTCCGCCGCCTGGGCCGACCCGGACAGCAGCGCAAGTAAACCGGCACTGGCGAGCGTCAATCTACGCATCGAGTTCTCCGAAATGACGGTTTCGAAAGACTCCCCGGTACAACCTAGCCTTATTCGCCGCAAAACGGAATTGGCTTCATTCAACAACGGTTTACGCCGGCGGGTCGCGCACCCGATCCTCCAGGTCGCGCTGCTTTTCGAGAGGCGACGCCAGACGGTTGAAGGCGAACTTGGCCAGCACGGAGCCGGCGATGAAAATCAGGATAGGCGCGGCCCATGTCCAGAACGAATGCGAGGTAAAGAATGCCAGTCCGGCAAGGCCGGCCGTCACTGCGAAGATTGCGAACCTGATCGTCCCTGCCATTTTCCGCCAATCCGAATGATCGTCAGCGACCGACGAACATTCCGGCTCGCTGGCTATTTGGCGTCGATGAAATCCAGCGCCGCCTTGCTGTATTCGTCCGGCGCCTGGAGCATGGCGAAATGGCTGGCGTCGGGCAGGATGATTAGCTTCGCACCAGGAATGACCGAGGCCATGTATTCGGTGTGCTCGCGTTTGA
Organism: Mesorhizobium sp. M4A.F.Ca.ET.022.05.2.1; assembly: GCF_003998845.1. NCBI lineage: Bacteria > Pseudomonadati > Pseudomonadota > Alphaproteobacteria > Hyphomicrobiales > Phyllobacteriaceae > Mesorhizobium > Mesorhizobium sp. M4A.F.Ca.ET.022.05.2.1. The sequence continues at coordinate 1,212 of NZ_RZOJ01000302.1, forward strand.
TCGCCTCGTCATGGTCGCCGGCGACGATCGCGGTCGGCGTGGTAATCTTGCCGAGTTGTTCCTTGGTCCAGGCCGGCTCGCTCTCCCACATATGGCTGATCTGCGCCACGAAGGCGTCATACTGGTCCGGTGTCTTCGACATCTTCTTGTAGTCGCGCCCAGAGCGCTCGATGTAGGCCGCAAAGGTCTTGTTGGTCATCACGCCCGGATCGACGCCATCGGTGGTGACATTCGCCGCCTGCGCAAAGAGCCTTGTCAGCCGTTCCGGATGATGCAGCGCGATGTCGATACCGATAATGCCGCCATCGCTCCAGCCGACAAGCGCGGTCTTGTCGATCTTCAAGTAGTCGAGCAGCGCCAGATAGTCCGACGCCATCAGGTCGTAGCCATAGGGCTGCTCCGTGCGGGTGGAGCGGCCATGGCCGCAGCTGTCAGCGACAATGACCTTGTGCGTTTTGGCAAGCGTCGCCACCTGGCTCGCCCAGATGTCGGCGTGGCCGAGGCCACCATGGATGAGCAGCACCGGGTCACCCGCACCGAAAATACCCAGTTGATGCGAGGAGCAGAATGGCGGCGGCAAATGCTTTCCAGAAACGGGTCATCATTCCCCTCTTAGGTTGAGGCCGGATGAGCAGCATCGCCTTTTGCGTGAAATAGTCAACAATTGCGGTCTGCTGCAGCACCCCATGCAGACGGCTCTGGTTCCTTGCTCCGACTTTTGCCAGACTGGCGGCAGCAGAGGACTTGCCGATGACAAATGCCAAAACCGCCAACGCCGCAAAGCCCAAACCCTGGGCGGAAGTGGCGACGCATCTCGTCGATGTCGCGATGGGGCGCAAACCCGCCGATCTCGTCATCCGCAACGGCCGTTGGGTGAATGTTCATTCAGGCGAGATCGTCGCTGGCACCGACATCGCCATCGCCGGCGGGCGCTTCGCCTATTGCGGGCCGAATGCCGGCCACGCCATCGGGCAAGGCACCAAGGTGGTTGATGCCGGTGGGCGCTATCTGGTGCCCGGCCTTTGCGACGCGCACATGCATGTCGAGAGCGGCATGGTGACGGTGACCGAGTTCTGCCGTGCCGTGATTCCGCACGGCACCACCTCGATGTTCATCGACCCGCACGAGATTGCAAATGTGCTAGGCCTTGCCGGCGTGCGGCTGATGCACGACGAGGCCGTCGCCATGCCGATCAACGTGCATGTACAGATGCCGTCGTGCGTGCCTTCGGCGCCTGGGCTGGAACATGCCGGCGCCGAGCTGACGGTCGCCGATGTCGCCGAGGCGATGAGCTGGGATAACATCATCGGGCTCGGCGAAGTGATGAATTTCCCGGGCGTCGCCGCCAACGACCCTGTCATGTCGGGCGAGATCGCCGCCACCGTGAAGGCCGGCAAGACGGTCGGCGGGCACTATGCCTCGCGTGACCTCGGCCTGCCGTTCCACGGCTATGTCGCCGGCGGTCCGGAGGACGATCATGAAGGCACACGAGCCGAAGATGCGATCGCGCGGGTGCGCCAGGGTATGAAGGCGATGTTGAGACTGGGCTCGGCCTGGTATGACGTCGCTTCGCAGATCAAGGCGGTGACGGAGAGCGGGCTCGACCCGCGCAACTTCATGCTGTGCACCGACGACAGCCATTCCGGCACGCTGGTCCATGAAGGCCATATGGACCGGGTGGTCCGCCACGCCATCGGCCAGGGTTTGAAGCCGGTGACGGCGATCCAGATGGCGACGCTCAATACCGCGCAGCATTTCAGACTGGAGCGCGAGATCGGCTCGATCGCGCCGGGGCGGCTTGCCGACCTGCTGATTGTCTCCGATCTGGCGGCAATGACCATCGACGAGGTCTATGCTCGCGGCGTCAGGCTGGCCAAGGGCGGCAAGCTCGACATCGACATCCCGGCCTACGACTATCCGAAGACAGCGAAGAACACGGTCAAGCTCGGCAGGAAGCTCAAGGCCGGCGATTTCGACGTGGCGGCGCCGAAGGGCGCCAACGAGGTGCGCGTGCGCGTCATCGGCGTGATCGAGAACCAGGCGCCGACGCGCGCGCTGGAGGCCGACCTGCCGGTCGAGGACGGGCTGGTCGGCATGGACCGTCGCAACGATGTGTGCCAGATCGCGCTGGTTGAGCGCCACCGCGGCACCGGCGGTGTCACCAATGCCTTCGTCTCCGGTTTCGGCTACATGGAGGACTGCGCGATGGCGTCGAGCGTGGCGCATGACGCCCACCACATCATCGCCGTCGGCACCAGCAAGCGGGATATGGCGCTGGCCGTCAACCGGCTGGGTCAGGTCGGCGGCGGCGTCGTGCTGTTCTCAAAGGGCAAGGAACTGGCGCTGGTTGAGATGCCGATCGCCGGGCTGATGTCGGACGAGCGTGCCGAGATAGTCGCGGCCAAGGCCGAGCAGTTAACGGAGGCGATGCGCAAGATGGGCTGTTCGCTGAACAATGCCTACATGCAGCACTCGCTGCTGGCGCTGGTGGTCATCCCCGAACTAAGGATTTCCGATGTCGGCCTGATCGACGTGACGACGTTCCAGAAAGTCGACCTGTTTCTCTGATCGACCGACGCGCTTTGCCTATCCGCCAGTGGCGATGGTCAGCACCTTGAACGGCGTGGTGATGACCACTTCGGCGACCGATCCCACGGCCTTTCCAATGCCTTGGCCGATATTGTCAAACTCGGCCGAGTTGGGTTCGTTCGATCGCAGGGCAGCTGGTGTACGCAGTCGGTCGCCGAGCAGTTGCACCAGCATCGGATTGTCCGCGAACTTGGCATGGTTCAAACGGTCGCCGCCCTTGGTGTTGGTCAGATCCGCCACGACCACGCCATAGCTGGCAAGGTCGGCGGCATTGCCGTAGTCGCCGACGCGCGGCTTGTCGCCGGAAATCAGGGAAGACAGCTTCAGCGCGCGGTCGTCTCCCGAAAGCAGGATGGCGAAGGGCTTGTCGGGCTTGCCGTAGCGGATCATCTGCTTCTTGAAGACGTCGACGTCGATGTCCGGCGAGGCCAGGATGACATAGCCGATCTTGCCGCCGAGATCGCGGTCGCCGGTGATGGCGAGCTGGCGCAGCGCCTCCATCGTCAGCCACGTTCCCATCGAATGGGCGATGATATCGATGCTCTTGACGTGGGTCTTGGCCAGCGTCCGCAGCGTCGCCTCGAGGTCGTCGCGCGCGGCTGTGGAGCTGTCCTTGTCGTAGATATAGCCGGTCGTCTTGCCGCTCGACGCCCAGGAAAACAGCACCGGCGTGCCTGGATATTTCGTGTCGTGCGCGATCTGGGTCAGCCGGAAGACGCCATCGTCGAAGCCGTTGTTGAAGCCGTGCACGAAGACCAAAGCGCGGTCGCCGCTTATGGCGATGTTGGCGCCGACGGCCTTGGCGAATTGCTGCTGGTCCCCATAGTGAACGACCTCGGTGGCGGTGAACTGCTTGGCCGGGTTGCTGTCGGCCGAACCCTTGGCGCGTTCGATGGCGCCGACCTGGTGCACCTTGGGGACGGTGACGTCGACGCGGGCGTAGCTGGTGGTCAGCGAGCGGTCTCCGTCGAACACCTGCCTTGGGTCTTTCGTCGCCTGCTGGCGGGTGGTGGCGACGAAGATCTCGTGCGTCGCGGCAATGTCGGAACCCGGCACCGTAACCGTCGTCTTGTTGAGCAGGTCATGCGTATTCGGGCCGGCGCAGCCCGCAACGAGCAGTGCCAAGGCAGCGACGAGAATAGTGTTCGAACGCACGATCACGCGGCTCTCGCGAAGCACGACGTCGATCCCGCGACGTCAATTGATATTTCGATAAGGCCGCAGCACGGCCGGGTCCAGTTCAAAATTGACGGATGGTGGGCAATCCTGATCGGATACGGCCTACCCTTACTGTCCGAGTTGGCTGATGCGGTCGGTTACAGCCTGATCACTGGCGAAGCCGTCATCCTCGCGCAGCCGCTGGCCAATCATCTTAACCAGCACCGGATTATCGGCGAACTTGGTGTGGTTGAAGCTGTCCGATCCCTTGGCACTGGAGAGGTCGACGACCGTCACGCCATAGGTGGCGAGGTCGGCCGCGTCCTTGTAGTCGCCGACGCGCGGGCGCGAGCCGGCGATCAGGCCGGAAAGCCGCAGCGCGCGGTCGTCGTCGGACAGGAGCAGGATGAAGGGCTTGTCCGGCTTGCCGTAGCGGCGCATCTGACTCTTGAAGACATCCACGTCGATGTCGGGAGAGGCCAGCACCACGTCGCCCAGCTTGCCGCCGAGGTCGCGGTCGCCGGTGATGGCGAGCTGGCGCAGCGTTTCCATGGTCACCCAGGTTCCCATCGAATGAGCGACGATGTCGATGCGCCGCGCGCCGGTCTGGGCGAGCATGCGCAGCGTCACCTCAAGCTGGTCGCGTGCGGCGCTGGCGCTTTCCTTATCGTAGACATAGTCGGTGGTCTTGGCGCCCGAGGCCCAGGAGAACAGCACCGGCGTGCCCGGGTAGCCGGAATCGTGGACGATCTGCGTCAGGCGATAGACCGCGTCGTCGAAGCCGGTGTTGTAGCCGTGGACGAAGACCATGACACGGCCGCCGCGCGCTGCAATGTCGGCGTTGAGCGCGCTGGAGAATTTGGGCTGCGTGTCGTAGCCGACCAGCTCGGAGGCCATGAAATATTTGGTGGGATCGTCCGACTTGCCGCGCGAGCGTCGCTCGATCTGGCCCGTCTCGTGGACCGGCGGAACCGTGACGTTGACGCGGGCGTAGTTCAGCGTCGCCGAGCGCTCGCCGTCGAAGACCTTGTTCGGGTCGTCGGAACGCTTGCGCGTCGTGGCGATGAAGATCGAGTGGTTGCCGGCGATTTCTGTCACCGGCGTAGCCATAACGGCACTGCCGAGGATTTCCTCGGCTTTACGGCCGCCGCAGCCGGCCACCAGCAATGCAAGCGCAAGAATGCAAATCGTCTTCAAAGTCACGCCAAAATATCCAATCGGGCCCCCAAAGAGGCCGTCCACCCACCGCGATATCTCCCCGACAGCCGAAGTGCGGCGGAAGTAAGTCGTGTCCAGCCGAAAAGTGATCAGCGCCCGGCGACGGCCATTGCACTGTTGCGCGAAAGCCAGAACGGCGGCAGGAAGGCGGGAATGTTGGAGAAGGGCAGCACTTCCGGCTTCAGCCGGATGCCGAGCACATCGCCCATGAAGGCGCGGCGCGCCTCGATACGACTCCAGGCTTCCGAATAGCGCGCGGCGATCTCCTCGCGCAACGGTTCGTCGGCGAGCGCGATGCCGTCCTCGATGTTGGTGGTGAAATAATCGGTGCCGGTTGCGGGGATGATGTCGACCTGCAGCGCCATCCCCGATTTCAGTTGGATGCCGGAGCCTGAAAACACCGGCGAATGCATCCACTCGTCGATGTGGATGAGATGGCCGGGATTGAGACCAACGCCGAAGAACGGGTCGCCGATGCGCTCGTGCACCGCTTTCCACAGCGCGCCGCCGGTGACACCGATGCCGATGGTCTCGTACCAGTCGACGGCGGCGGAAAAATAGGGCGCCACAAGCTTTTCGATGTAATCGCTTATGCCCCGCGGCAGCTCGGCGGCGCTCTCGACCAGGAAGCCGGCGCGGGCGTTGAGCGAACCCTGGATGCCGTAGGCCATGGTGATCGGATCGCCGCGCTTGATGATGTCGAGGCGGGGGCTCGGCAGCCCATAGGGGGCGCGCCTGCCGGCGGACAGCATCGGGTGGCAGCATTGCGGCAGGCCGTTGATGCCCATCAGCCGCGCCGCCTGCAGCTCGGTCATGTCGGGTTCGATGCCCTGGAGCACGTTGCGCAGGCCTTGCGAGGAGAAGGTCGCGGCGAATTCGAAGGCCGCAAGCTGATCGGCCTCGTTGATCGCGCGCAGGCCGTCGGCCGGGTTCATCAAGAGATCGGCCGCATTCCGGACCGCGCCGTTGTTGCCGGCGAGCGCGCGCAGCGTGTCGGCGATGAAGGAGGGTAGGTCGAGCGTCGCCTCGCCAAAGCCGGCATCGCCAGCGCCGAACGACTTCCAGCCTATGGCGCCGATCCGGTGGCCGGACCTCAGCCCGCAAGCGGCCAGGATGTCCGGCAGCGCGTCGGAACGGTCGCGCGGCTGCGCCG
>NZ_RZOJ01000303.1:0-7293 GCF_003998845.1 Mesorhizobium sp. M4A.F.Ca.ET.022.05.2.1
TTGCGGCCCAGGGAGGCCGGCTTTCCTCCAAGAGCAAAAGCAAAGCCACCGAATGTCCCGATGATCCTTTATTGATCATGTGGCGGGCGCAACTTCTGCGTTAGCCGTTTATCCACCACAAAGCGCAATGGCGCTAGGGTTTCATCTGCCTATAATTTTTGATCCGCAAGATCAGCCGGATCGGAGGGTCAGATGAGCCGCATCGTCATGTACGACCAGATCGGCGCCCGCAAACCGGTCCAGAGCTTCGTCCTGGACTGGAAGGACGGCGTGCCGTGCACGCTCCGGCAGATCATCACCGAACGCGTGCTGCTGGAGCATGACAGGTTGCACGCCTCGCGCAACGACGCAGCGATAGAGACGCTGCTCTATGCGCCAAACACCGGACCGCTCAAGAAGACGAACCCGGACTTGGCGGTGGCGGCGGCGATCGAGGCCTTCTCGCGCAACGCCTTCATGGTCGTCGTCGGCGGCAAGCAAATGATTGCGCTGGACGATGTGGCCGTCATTTCAGCGCGCACGGACGTCGTCTTCATAAAGCTTTTGCGGCTCAAGGGGGGTTGAGTGGATGGGCAATGGAAGGTTGTTTTCGGGTCTCAGGGCAGCGGCCGCTGCATTCGGCAAGGTCGTCGCCGGCGCCCCGCGTGCGAACGAGCCGGCGCCGCTCGCCGACATAAATAGGATGGTCGAGCGCCTCCATCGCGCCCATGCCGACCGGGAGCGGAGCGAGGCGGAGACATTGGCGCGGGATATCGAGCTGGCCTCATCCGCCGGCGGCTCGCGTCCGATGATGGCCGAACTCGTAGCCCTCATCCGTGCCTATGACACCGCGAACTCGGAGCAGGACCGCAAGGATATCGCGAGCCGCCTGCGCGCTTTGTCAGCGGAACAGCGCGGCGGATTGTTCGATGCCATCGACTTCCTGCGGGCACGCTTCGGCTGGGGTCCTGAGGTGGCCGTCTATGTGCGCAGCCGGGAGGGCAAGACCCCGCCCAAATTCGCGCGCTTCTGCGAGAGCTTGAGCCGGGATCTCCTGCGCAGCGGCTTCCAGACGAACGCGCCGAGAACCGCCACCGCGCTTCGGCTGCTCGCGAACGACCAGGCCGGCATGCACCTCAAGGGCACGATCGGCTGGTCGGGCGGATTGCCCAAGCTCGGCATCGTCCGCGAGATCGAGCGCGCGGTGAAAAACGGACAGGCGCTCGGCGCCGAAGACCGGGCCAACGCCGCCAGGCTCATCGCGCTGGTTTGCGATACGCAGTACTACAAAAACAGGACCGGACCGGAAAAGACCGATCCACCACTGATCGTTTCGCTGAAGGCGCTTGCCGGGGCCGGCCAGCAGGACAGTTTCTTTGCGCGCATGCGGGCCAATCCGCCGGCAAAACTTCCCACCTGCGCTACACGCCGCCGCCGTCCGACAAGGCGGAATTTTGGGACGACGTGCTGACGGAACTGGCGCCGATGTTCGAGGACATCCGCGCCTACGCCGGCGACAGGACGGTGCATAACTGGCTGACCGACCGACAGGCGTTCGCCGCCCGTTTCGGCTCCGGCGATGGCAGTGCCGCCTTCAGGTTCGGCTGGTGGGCGCGCGACACCAAGGGCGAGGAAGGTTTTCACAAGGACTACAACAACCATCTCAGTCGCATGCTGAGCGAGGAAAAACCCGAATGGCGACAGCTCGCGACCGCCGCGCAAATGGCGATGCTGCGCGCCGTGGGGCCGAGCTTCGATCGGGGTTGGCCGCAGGACTTCACGAGGGCCGGCACGCGGGTCGAAGCGTTCGAATTCGGCGGCGGGGACCCTGACGGCAGCCTGCTCAACCATCTGGTTGCCGCGGGCGATGGCGCGCCGGGGACGACCTGGCTGAAGGATTGCGAACGCAAGATCGCAGCCCTTGGGCACGACGCGGTGGCCGACGGTTTCAGGCAGTGGCTCAAACCGCTCTGCGAACCGGCGCTGCCGGAGATCGAGCGCGACGTCTATATCGGCCTCGAAGCCTACAGCCTGGTGTTCAGCCCGCAGAATGCATCGGTGTTTCCGACACCGCTGCCGGAACGGGAGTCGGCGGGTTACGAGGCGGCGGTGCGGCAGTCCGCGCTGAAGGCGATCTGCGCGATACCGGGCCTGCTGTTCCAGCGTGCGGCCGGGGACTATGTACCCTGGCAATTTGATCTTGGCCGACTGCACGGCGAATTGTCGCCCGACAATGTCGCGGTAGCACGCGGCATTGGCTTGGCCCTGTCCCGCCTGCCGGCCGACAAGGCGCTCCCGCTGCTGGAATCGCTGGCAGGCGCGACGCTGATCAAGACAGGGCATCACGGACGTACCGTGCGTTCGCAAAAGACAGGGGCGGCCTGCGTCTGGTCGCTCGGCCAGCTGGGCACCGCGGACGCGGCCTATGCGCTTGGGCGCCTTCGCCGCAGGATCGACGACAAAGTGGTGATCAAGTCGATCGACAAGGCGCTGGAAGCGGCGGGCAGCAAGCTCGGCCTGTCGGGCGACGACATGCAGGAAATCGCCATGGCCGAGTACGGCATCGGCGATGGCGGGCTTCGTGTCGAGGAACTGGGCGGCGTTCGCGTCGAGTTGCGCGTTGTCTCGTCGGCCAAGGCCGAGTTGCGCAGCATCGACGCCAAGGGTAAGTCGAGCCGCGGCATCGCCAAGGATTTCAAGGCGGCACCCGGCGGTAGCGAAATGGCGGGCGAGTTGGAAGATGCGGCGAAGGACATCGCGCTGATTCTGCCGGAAGCGCGGCGCCGCATCGAGAGCGCCTGGCGCGACGGCCGCCACTGGAATTACCAGGGCTGGCAGGACCGGCTGATCGGCAATGGCCTGCTGCGCACGCTTTCCGAGCGCCTGATCTGGCGTTTTGCGGGTCCCAAGGGCGAGGCGTTCGTCGCCATGCCGCGCGAAGGCGAGCTTGTCGATCATGCCGGCGTTCGCTGCCCGGTTCCAGGACCGGACTGGACGGTCCACCTTTGGCATCCGCTGGACAGCCCGGCCACGACCGTCGCGGCCTGGCGCGAGAGCCTCGCCAGGCAGACGATCCAGCAGCCCTTCATCCAGGCCTGGCGGCCGGTCTACGTCGTCACCGACGCCGAGCTTGCCACACGCAGCTACTCCAACCGCTTCGCCGCGCACATATTGGAGCAGGCTCCAGTTATGGCCATCCTGAAGAAGCGCGGCTGGACGGCGTACAATCGCAGCATGCACGGCAACAATGCCGAGCATGAACGGGTGCGGCTCACCTTGCCGTATCATGGTGTCGCCGCCGAGTTCTGGGTCGCCGGCATCGGCACGCGCGTGCAGGACATCGAGGCGGCCGAGCGCGGCGCCGCGCTCTACGCCTTCATCGCCACGGATCGGGTGGCGTTTTTCGCGCTCGACCCAAAGACCGGGCAGCCGAACGAGGTTCCGCTGTCCGTCGATGCGGTCCCTCCCCGCGCGTTCTGCGAGGCGATGTACGACATCGACAGCGTGATCGGCCGCACCTCGATCGGCAACGACCGCCACTGGCAGGATCGCGGCAGCAACGCGCGCCACCCGCTGTCTGAGCGGCCTGAATTCCTCGACTACCGCGAGCGCTATTCGGCAGGACAGGCCAGCGGCCTGGCAAAGGGCCGACGCGATTTCATCGCCACCATCCTGCCCGGCCTCGCGATTGCCAACCAGTGCACGGTCACGGACGAGTTCCTGATCGTTGACGGCAAGCGCAAGACCTACAGGATCAACTTCGCATCCGGACACATCAGGATGGCGCCCAACGACCGCTATCTCTGCATCGTGCCGTCAAACGAGGCGGCCGGGCCGAGGCCGGCCTATGTGCCGTTCGAGGGCGACGACATCCTGTCAGTCATCCTGTCGAAGGCGATGATGCTGGCCAATGACGACAAGATAACCGACGGCTCGATCCTGCGTCAGATCGCTTGAACCGCGGCGGGAAATGAAAAAACCCGCGGGATCACTCCCGCGGGTTTTTCGACGAACAGCTTGAGCCTCAGCCGTGCGCGAGCACGGCCAAGAGCAGCAGGGCGACGATGTTGGTGATCTTGATCGCCGGGTTGACCGCCGGGCCGGCGGTGTCCTTGTAGGGATCCCCGACCGTGTCGCCGGTGACGGAGGCCTTGTGCGCCTCGGAGCCCTTCAAGTGCTTGGCGCCGTTCTTGTCGGTGAAGCCGTCCTCGAATGACTTCTTGGCGTTGTCCCAGGCGCCACCGCCCGAGGTCATCGAGATGGCGACGAACAGGCCGTTGACGATCACGCCGAGCAGCGAGGCGCCGAGCGCGGCGAAAGCCGAGGCCTTCGAACCCGAGATCAGCAACACGCCGAAATAGACGACCAGCGGCGCCAGCACCGGCAGCAACGAGGGGATAATCATCTCCCGGATCGCCGCCTTGGTCAAAAGATCGACGGCGCGGGCGTAGTTCGGCTTCGAGGTGCCGGCCATGATGCCCTTGTCCTCGCGGAACTGCTTGCGCACCTCCTCGACGATCGAGCCCGCCGCGCGGCCGACGGCCGTCATGGCGATGCCGCCGAACAAATACGGGATCAGGCCGCCGAAGATCAGGCCGGCGACGACATAGGGATTGGAAAGGTCGAAGGAAACCTCGCCCATGCCCTGGAAGTAAGGGAACTTGTCGCCATTGGCGGCAAAGAACTTCAGGTCGTTCGAATAGGCGGCGAACAGCACCAGCGCGCCGAGGCCCGCCGAACCAATGGCGTAGCCTTTGGTCACCGCCTTGGTGGTGTTGCCGACGGCGTCGAGCGCGTCGGTGGATTGGCGCACTTCCTTGGGCAAGCCGGCCATCTCGGCAATGCCGCCGGCATTGTCGGTGACCGGGCCGAAGGCGTCGAGCGCGACGATCATGCCGGCGAGGCCGAGCATGGTGGTGACGGCGATCGCCGTGCCGAAGAGGCCGCCGAGCTGGTAGGTCGCGATAATGCCGCCGACGATGACGATAGCCGGCAACGCCGTCGATTCCAGCGAGACCGCGAGGCCCTGGATGACGTTGGTGCCGTGGCCGGTCACCGACGCCTGGGCGATGGAGTTGACCGGGCGCTTGTTGGTGCCGGTGTAGTACTCGGTGATCACCACGATGAGCCCGGTCACCAGGAGGCCGATCAGGCCGCAGATGAACAGGTTCTTGCCGGTGATGGCGATGCCGGCGACGGTGCCGATATCACCCCAGCCGATGGTCAGCGATGTCGCGGCGCCAAGGCCGACGATCGACAGCAGGCCAGTGACGATCAGGCCCTTGTAGAGCGCGCCCATGATCGAGCCGTTGGAGCCGAGCTTGACGAAGAATGTGCCGACAATCGAGGTCAGGATGCAGGCGCCGCAGATAGCCAGCGGATAGAGCATGGCGGTGCCGAGCACCGCGGTGCCGCCGAAGAAGATGGCGGCGAGAACCATGGTGGCGACGACGGTGACGGCATAGGTCTCGAACAAGTCGGCGGCCATGCCGGCGCAGTCGCCGACATTGTCGCCGACATTGTCGGCGATGGTGGCGGGGTTGCGCGGATCGTCCTCGGGAATGCCGGCTTCGACCTTGCCGACGAGATCGCCGCCAACGTCGGCGCCCTTGGTGAAGATGCCGCCGCCGAGACGGGCGAAGATCGAGATCAGCGAGGCGCCGAAGCCGAGCGAAACCAGCGCGTCGATGACGATGCGGTCATTGGGCTGGAGAGCCATCGGACCGGTCAGGATGAGGTAGTAGATCGAGACACCGAGCAGGGCGAGACCCGCCACCAGCATGCCGGTGATGGCGCCCGACTTGAAGGCGATGTCGAGGCCGGCGGCGAGGCTGTTGGAGGCAGCCTGCGCGGTTCGCACATTGGCGCGCACCGAAACATGCATGCCGATAAAGCCGGCGGCGCCCGAGAGCACCGCGCCGATCAGGAAGCCGATGGCCGAGGTGATCGACAGCAGCCACCAGGCAAGCAGGAGCACGACGATGCCGACGACGGCGATGGTGGTGTATTGGCGCGCCAGGTAGGCCTGGGCGCCTTCGCGGATGGCCGCGGAGATTTCCTGCATGCGCTGATTGCCCTGATCGGACGCCAGGACCGAACGTGTCGCCCAGATAGCGTAAAGGACTGAAAGCAGGCCGCAGGCGATGACGGCGTAAATGGTGGTCATTGCCGAATTTTCCTCGATTGATGGCCCAAAAGAACCCCTCCCTGGGCCGTTGGAACGGGGATGCACGCCGCCAGGCGGAATCCACCCCTTGGCTGGGCTGTATGCGAAACAGGGCTGGGAACGTCAAGATATTGTTCGGTTTTTGCCCGGCTTTCGCCCAAAAGGCGAAGGCGATGGCAAACCTGCCCAGCGCCATACTCCTTTTAGATCGATTGAAATGACGCTGGGTAATAGACCGGAGCAGATCAGGTCAGGCTCGAACTGACGCGCGACCACACTGTCGGAATGGCTGTCGAGTCAGTTGGCTGCACGCAAGCTCGTCACCTTCAACGCACCGAGCGCGACGAAGCAGAGCGCGCAGACCGGGAACACCAGCCAGTTCAGCATCGCCCAACCCCAGGCGTTGTAGACCGCGCCGGACATCAGCGACGCGAAGGCGACCGAGCCGAACAGGACGAAATCGTGGAAGCCCTGCAGCTTGCTCTTTTCCGACGGCCGGTAACTGGCGGCGACCATGGAGGTGGCGCCGATGAAGCCGAAGTTCCAGCCCAGGCCGAGCAGGATCAGCGCCGTCCAGAACTGCCAGAGTGCCAGCCCCGACAGGGCGACCACGGCGCAGCCGATCAAGAGCACGAGGCCGGCGGCGACAATGCGCTCGGCGCCGAAGCGATGGATCAGCGAGCCGGTGAAGAAGCTCGGCCCGAACATCGCCATCACATGCCATGAAATGCCCAGCGTGGCGTCGTCGGCGGAGAGACCGCAACCGACCATGGCGAGCGGCGCGCCGGTCATGACGAAGCTCATCAGCGCATAGCTTCCGACGGCGCAGAACAGCGCCGCGACGAAACGCGGCTGGGTGACGATCTCCGACAGCGGCCTGGCGTCGCCGTCATCGATCGCCGCGCCGCCGACCACCTTAGGCGCGATGCGCAGAAACGATAGGATGACGGCGCCGACGGCCGACAGCACCAGGATAGAGGCGAACGAGCCGGCGAACATCACGGGCGCGAAGGATTCGCGGGTGAAGATCACGATCTGCGGCCCGAGAACGGCCGTGACGATGCCGCCGGCCAGCACGAAGGAAATGGCGCGCGCCTTGAACTCCGGCGGCGCGTTGTCTGCTGCGGCAAAACGGAACTGTTGTACGA
>NZ_RZOJ01000304.1:0-7233 GCF_003998845.1 Mesorhizobium sp. M4A.F.Ca.ET.022.05.2.1
GGCGAGGAGGTCGCCGAGTACCAGGGCGCCTACAAGATCACGCAAGGCCTGCTGCAGGAATTCGGACCGCGCCGCGTCGTCGACACGCCGATCACCGAGCACGGCTTCGCCGGCGTCGGCGTCGGCGCCGCGATGGCTGGCCTGAAGCCGATCGTCGAGTTCATGACCTTCAACTTCGCCATGCAGGCGATCGACCAGATCATCAACTCAGCCGCCAAGACGCTCTATATGTCGGGTGGCCAGATGGGCGCGCCGATCGTCTTCCGTGGGCCGAACGGTGCCGCCGCCCGCGTCGCCGCCCAACACTCGCAGTGCTATGCCGCCTGGTACAGCCATGTTCCCGGGCTGAAGGTGGTGATGCCGTACACGGCCGCCGACGCCAAGGGCCTACTGAAGGCCGCGATCCGCGATCCGAACCCGGTCATCTTCCTGGAGAACGAGATCCTCTACGGCCAGTCCTTCGACGTGCCGAAACTCGATGATTTCGTGCTGCCGATCGGCAAGGCGCGCATCCACAAGCCGGGCAAGGACGTTAGCATCGTCTCCTTCGGCATCGGCATGACCTATGCGGTGAAGGCCGAGGCTGAACTACGCGGCATGGGCATTGACGCCGAGATCATCGACCTCAGGTCGATCCGTCCGCTCGACTTCGACACCATCATCGCTTCGGTGAAGAAGACCAATCGCCTGATCGTGGTCGAGGAAGGTTTCCCGCAGAGCTCGGTCGGCGACCATATCGCCAACCAGGTGTCGCAGCGCGCCTTCGACTTCCTCGACGCGCCGGTCATCACCATCGCCGGCAAGGACGTGCCGATGCCTTACGCGGCGAACCTCGAAAAGCTGGCGTTGCCCAATGTCGGCGAGGTCGTCGAGGCGGTCAAAGCAGTCACCTATCGCTAGGAAACAACGCGGATGCCGTCTCTCTGGGTTCTGGCCGCCGTCATTGTCCCTACCATTGCCGTGGCCTTTTTCGTGCGCTCGATGACAGGAAAGTTCGATGCGGTCTTGCTGGTGCTCAGCGGCGTCGCTTCGCTTGTCCTGGCAATTGTCGCAACTGGTTCCGCACAGGTTGATCAAACCGGTGGCATGATGAGCCTCGAAATGAGTAAAAGCAGCTTTCATTTCGGGGTCTTGCCACCTGTGTTTATCGTCGCCACGCTGACCGTCATGCGCGGCCTGTTCAAATTCATTCAGGAGTGAGCGATGCCCATCAACATCACCATGCCGGCGCTCTCGCCAACGATGGAAGAAGGCAATCTCGCCAAGTGGCTGGTCAAGGAAGGCGATAAGGTCTCGCCGGGCGACGTGATCGCCGAGATCGAGACCGACAAGGCGACGATGGAAGTCGAGGCCGTCGATGAAGGCACCGTCGCCAAGCTGGTCGTTCCGGCCGGCACCGAAGGCGTCAAGGTCAATGCGCTGATCGCCATTCTTGCCGGCGAAGGCGAGGATGCCGGCGCCGCGGCGAAGGGCGATGGCGGTGCCGCGCCCAAAGCCGAGGCTCCGAAAGCCGAGGCCCCGAAGGCGGAAGCGCCGAAGCCGGCAGCCGCCGTGGCGCCCGCGCCGGCCAAGGCAGAGCCCGCTCCGGTTGCTAATGGCCACGCTGGCGGCGAGCGCACCTTCGCGTCACCGCTTGCCCGACGCATCGCCAAGGATGCCGGCGTCGATGTGGCTAATGTCACCGGCACGGGCCCGCATGGCCGCGTCGTCAAGGCCGATGTCGAGGCAGCGATTGCCGGCGGCGGCGCGAAAGCAGCGCCAGCCGCCAAGGCGCCTGCCGGTGCTCCGGCGGCAGCTCCGGCTGCAGCGCCGAAGCCAATGTCGGACGACCAGGTGCTGAAGCTGTTCGCCGAAGGCTCCTACGAACTCGTCCCGCACGACAACATGCGCAAGACCATCGCGCGCCGCCTGGTCGAGGCCAAGAGCACCATCCCGCATTTCTACCTGACGCTGGATTGCGAACTCGACGCGCTGCTTTCGCTGCGCACACAGCTCAACGCCGCCGCGCCGGTGAAGAAGACCGAAAAGGGCGAGGTTCCCGCCTACAAGCTCTCGGTCAACGACATGGTGATCAAGGCGATGGCGATGGCGCTGATGGCGGTGCCGGACGCCAATGCCTCGTGGACTGACAGCGCCATGGTCAAGCACAAGCACGCCGATGTCGGCGTCGCGGTCTCGATCCCGGGCGGCCTCATCACGCCGATCATCCGCCATGCCGACGAAAAGACGCTGTCGGTCATCTCCAATGAAATGAAGGATCTGGCCAGCCGCGCCCGCAGCCGCAAGCTGAAGCCGGAGGAATATCAGGGCGGCACCACGGCGGTCTCCAATCTCGGCATGTTCGGCATCAAGGATTTTGCCGCCGTCATCAACCCGCCGCACGCCACGATCCTGGCGGTCGGCGCCGGCGAGCAGCGTGCAGTGGTCAAGAACGGCGAGATCACGATAGCCAACGTCATGTCGGTGACGCTGTCGACCGATCACCGCGCCGTCGACGGCGCGCTCGGCGCCGAACTGCTCGGCGCCTTCAAGCGCATGATCGAAAACCCGATGGGCATGCTGGTGTAAGAAGGGAAAGGCGGTGCGGAAATTCTTCACCAGCCTTTTTGCCTTCATCCTCTCCAGTTCGGCCGGCACGCTGGTGGCGCAGCAGCTGGCCGTCCTGACCGGCGCGGAAGAGGAATACACACTGGTTTTCGCGGCGACTGCCCTGATCATTGTCGTCGTGACGATCCTCTTCTTCGCCGTGCAGTTCTTCGCCGACCCGGTTCGTGCCGTCGACCGGACATTGTGGTGGCTACTGGTGTTTTTCGGTCTCGCGCTGCTTGCGCTGGTGGGATGGACCTTTTCAGTGCCGGCCGAGAATCGGGCGACCGCGAGCGACCTTTCGATGATCGCCGGGATGATCCTTCCCGGTGTCGCGACGATCATCGTGCATTGGCTGTTCGTACGCTGGCGGCTCAAGCGCTCGGCGGCAGGGTTCGGCAGGGATGGGGCAAGCGCATGAAGACAATTCTCTGCTATGGCGATTCGCTGACCTGGGGTTATGACGCCGCCAGCCTCGGCCGCCATGCGCCGGAAGACCGCTGGCCGAGCGTGCTCAAGGCAACGCTCGGTGACGGCGTCGAGGTTATCGCCGAAGGCCTGAACGGCCGCACCACCGCTTTCGACGATCATCTCGCCGGCGCCGACCGCAACGGCGCGAAGGTGCTGCCGACGATCCTGATGAGTCACGCGCCGCTCGACCTGATCGTCATCATGCTCGGCGCCAACGACATGAAGCCGTGGATCCACGGCAATCCGGTCGCCGCCAAGCAGGGCATGCAGCGCCTGATCGACATCGTGCGCGGCCACGACTATCCGTTCGAATGGCTGGCGCCGCAAATCCTGCTCGTCGCGCCGCCCGCCGTCACGCGCACCGATAACGCCGAATTCAAAGAGATGTTCGCCGGCGGCGACGAAGCCTCGAAGCGGCTGGCGCCGCAATATTCGGCACTCGCCGACGAAGCAGGCTGCGGCTTCTTCGACGCCGGCTCCGTCGCTGTCACCACGCCGCTCGACGGTGTCCATCTCGATGCCGAAAACACGCGAAACATCGGCAAGGCGCTGGCACCGCTGGTGCGCGTGATGCTGGAACTCTAGAAAACCAGGGAGAAACCCGTGGCTGAATCCTACGACGTCATCATCATCGGCTCCGGCCCCGGCGGCTATGTCACCGCGGTGCGCTCCGCCCAGCTCGGCTTCAAGACCGCGATCGTCGAGCGCGAGCATCTCGGCGGCATCTGCCTGAACTGGGGCTGCATTCCAACCAAGGCTCTGCTGCGTTCGGCCGAGATCATGCACTATTCCGATCACCTCAAGGATTACGGGCTGAAGCTCGATGGTGGCAAGGTCAGCGCCGACACGGCGGCCGTGGTCGACCGTTCGCGCAAGGTGTCGCTGAGGCTGAACGGCGGCGTCGCCTTCCTGATGAAGAAGAACAAGGTCGATGTCATCTGGGGAGAGGCCAAGCTTTCGAAGCCGGGCGAGATCGTTGTCTCCAAGACCGCCAAGAAGCCGATGGAGCCGCAGCCGCCGGTGCCGAAAGGCGTCAAGGGCGAGGGCACCTACACCGCCAAGCATATCATCCTCGCGACCGGCGCCCGGCCGCGCGCGCTGCCCGGCATCGAGCCGGACGGCAAGCTGATCTGGACCTATTTCGAGGCGATGGTGCCGAAGGAGATGCCGAAGTCGCTGCTGGTCATGGGCTCGGGCGCGATCGGCATCGAGTTCGCTTCCTTCTACCGCACCATGGGCGCCGAGGTGACGGTGGTCGAGCTGCTGCCGGCGGTGATGCCGGTCGAGGATGCCGAGGTCTCGAAATTCGCGCAGAAGCAGTTCGAGAAGCAAGGCATGAAGATCATCCTCGAGGCCAAGGTGACCAAGGTCGAGAAGGGCGCCAACTCGGTGACGGCGCATGTCGAGATGAAGGACGGCAAGGTCGAGAAGATCACCGCCGACCGCATGATCTCGGCCGTCGGCGTGCAGGGCAACATCGAGGGCCTCGGCCTGGAGGCACTTGGCGTCAAGACGGACCGCGGCTGCGTCGTCGTCGACGGTTACGGCAAGACCAATGTGCCCGGCATCTACGCCATCGGCGATGTCGCCGGCCCGCCGATGCTCGCCCACAAGGCCGAGCATGAAGGCGTGGTCTGCATCGAGAAGATCGCCAATGTCCCTGGCGTTCATGCCACCGACAAGCAGAAAATCCCCGGCTGCACCTATTGCAACCCGCAAGTCGCCTCGGTTGGCCTGACCGAAGCCAGGGCCAAGGCCGAGGGCAGGGACATCCGCGTCGGCCGTTTCCAGTTCGGCGCCAACGGCAAGGCGATCGCGCTCGGTGAGGACCAGGGCTTTATCAAGACCATCCTCGACAAGAAGACCGGCCAGTTGCTCGGCGCGCACATGGTCGGCGCGGAAGTGACCGAGCTGATTCAGGGCTTCGTCGTGGCGATGAACCTCGAAACCACCGAGGAAGAGCTGATGCACACCATCTTCCCGCACCCGACCCTGTCGGAGATGATGAAGGAAAGCGTGCTCGACGCCTATGGCAGGGCGCTCAACGCATGATAGATTTACCATGCGAGACTCACCTGCGAAAATCTGGGAGCCTCGGCGGCAAGGCAGTTCGTTTCCGGATGCATTTTCACCCGTCACAGGAGGAGTGGGCATATGGACGTGAATGCGTGGGCTGGCTGGCTGCCATCATCATCGGCGGTTTGGCGGGCTGGCTCGCCGAGATGGTGATGAAGACCAACACCGGCATCTTCATGAACATCATCTTGGGCATCGTCGGCGCGGTCGTGCTGAATGCAATCCTGCAAGC
The DNA here is from genome assembly GCF_003998845.1 of Mesorhizobium sp. M4A.F.Ca.ET.022.05.2.1. Taxonomy (NCBI): domain Bacteria; kingdom Pseudomonadati; phylum Pseudomonadota; class Alphaproteobacteria; order Hyphomicrobiales; family Phyllobacteriaceae; genus Mesorhizobium; species Mesorhizobium sp. M4A.F.Ca.ET.022.05.2.1. The sequence continues at coordinate 5,366 of NZ_RZOJ01000304.1, forward strand.
TCTCAATTTCCAGTCTTTCGGCGTTGGCTGGTTCGCCTATCTGATCACGGGCTTCATTGGCGCCTGCCTGCTGATCTTTGTAGGACGGCTGGTGCGCCGTTAGCCGGCATCGATACCGCTATGCGAAAAAGGCCGTGGCGGCATGCGCCGGCGTGGCCTTTTTCTTTGCGCCGAAAAGTCCTAAGTGACGTTGGAATGCGGGCGCCGGACAGGCGATCGCTCAGGAACCGGGTTTGAGATGGTCACTGTCCTCGACACGATCGCCAATGCGCCGCGCGTGCGGCACCCCGAAAAGGCGCACAAGCCGGACCAGGAGGTGCTGCGCAAGCCCGACTGGATCCGCGTCAAGGCGCCGGTCACGAAGGGCTACGCCGAAACGCGCGAAATCGTGAAGTCGCACAAGCTGGTCACGGTGTGCGAGGAAGCCGGCTGCCCGAACATCGGCGAGTGCTGGGACAAGAAGCACGCCACCTTCATGATCATGGGCGAAATCTGCACGCGCGCCTGCGCCTTCTGCAACGTCGCCACCGGCATCCCGACCGCGCTCGATCCCGATGAGCCGGCGCGCGTCGCGCATGCCGTCAAGCAGATGGGGCTGAGCCACGTCGTCATCACCTCGGTCGACCGCGACGACCTTGCCGATGGTGGCGCGCAGCATTTCGCCGAGGTCATCCGCGCCATCCGCGCGGCGGCGCCCTCGACCACGATCGAGATCCTGACGCCGGACTTCCTGCGCAAGGACGGCGCGCTGGAGATCGTCGTGGCGGCGAAGCCCGACGTCTTCAACCACAACCTCGAGACCGTGCCGTCCAACTACCTGACCGTGCGGCCGGGCGCCCGCTATTTCCATTCGATCCGGCTGCTGCAGCGGGTCAAGGAGCTCGACCCGTCGATCTTCACCAAGTCCGGCATCATGGTGGGCTTGGGTGAGGAGCGGAACGAGATCCTGCAGCTGATGGACGATCTGCGCTCGGCCAATGTCGACTTCATGACCATCGGCCAGTATCTGCAGCCGTCGAAGAAGCACCATCCGGTGATCCGCTTCGTCACCCCGGAGGAGTTCAAGTCCTTCGAGACGATCGGCAAGACCAAGGGTTTCCTTCTCATGGCGTCGAGCCCGCTGACGCGCTCCTCGCATCATGCCGGCGAGGATTTCGCCAGGCTGCGCGCGGCGCGGGAAGCGCAGCTCAAAAAGACCAGCTGATCCCCGAATGCCGAAATTCGAAGCCATCCGTCGCGTCGCCCATACGCCGCAGGAGATGTTCGCGCTGGTCGCGGACGTCGAGGCCTATCCGCAATTCCTGCCGCTGTGCGAAGCGCTCAGCGTGCGCTCGCGCAAGGAGCGCGACGGCCGCACCATCCTCCTTGCCGACATGAGCATCGGTTACAAGGCGATCCGCGAGACCTTTACCACGCAGGTGCTGCTGAAGCCCGACGAGAAGGCCATCGATGTCAAATACATCGACGGCCCTTTCAAATATCTCAGCAATATCTGGCGCTTCGACCCGGCCGATAGCGGCTGCGAGGTGCACTTCTTCATCGACTACGAGTTCAAGAGCCGCATTCTCGGCGCGTTGATGGGCACGATGTTCGATCGCGCCTTCCGCATGTTTGCCGAGGCCTTCGAGAAGCGCGCCAACCAGATCTACGGCGCAAGAACGGCCTGAGTTCGGAGTTTAGCCCAGCGCGCGCAGGCCGAGTTCCAGCGCGTGCCGCACGGTTTCATGGCGGATGAACTCTCGCCCCTTGTGGCCGAACAGTTGGTGCTCGGCGACGATCGGCTGGCCGGCCAGCGCAAGGCCGAACCAGACCAGGCCGACCGGCTTGTCGGCCGAACCGCCGGTCGGGCCGGCAATGCCCGTGACCGC
>NZ_RZOJ01000305.1:0-7213 GCF_003998845.1 Mesorhizobium sp. M4A.F.Ca.ET.022.05.2.1
CGTCCAGGGGGCGCGTCGCCTCGTCGGGCGTGCGGCTGAGCGACAGCACTTCCGTTTCGATGCCATGACGGGACGTGCTTTGGGCGACGGCATGGATCGTCCGCTCGACGCCGCCAAAAGTGTCCGGCCAGTAGGTCTTGAAAAAATGCAGGACTCTCAAGCCACGGTCCTTCGTCTTTGTCCGATGGCCTGTTCAAAGATGTCGAGCATGCCTCTGGCGTGATTTTCCCAAGTGAAACGTTCGGCATTCCGGCGCGCCCCGGCCGCGATCGCCTGGCGCAATTGCGCATCACTGCAAAGCCGGCCGAACGCGTCGGCGATCGCCCTGGGATCGTTCGGATCGACAAGAATGGCGCTTTGGCCGGCGACTTCCGGCATCGAGGATGTGTTGGACGTCAGGACCGCTTTGCCGAATGACTGTGCCTCGACAATCGGAAAGCCGAAACCCTCATAGAGGGACGGCATCGCCAGGAAAAGGCAATTCGCATAGAGCGTTGCAAGCATCCCGTCCTCCACGAACCCGGTGAAGACGACGTTCATCTCGAGCCCGCCGCGGCGCACGTCGTCGGCCAGGCTCGTCTGTTTCCAGCCACTGCCGCCGACGATGACCAGGTCGCAGGCGGACCGGGCGCTGGCGGGCAGCAGGCTGTAAGCCTCTATCAGCCTGCCCAGGTTCTTTCTCGGCTCGAGCGTGCCGACGAAAAGCGCGTAAGGCCTGGTGATGCCGACCTGCTCCAGGCTTGAAAAGCCGCCCGGGGCGGGGAGCGACGTCGTGCCGGGGGCGACTGTACTGATCGGCGACCGCAGCCAGGAGAACTCCGTCGTCAAGGCGGTAGCCGTGGCGTTCGAATCTGCCACCACCCTATCGGCTCTTCGCAATGCCGGTTTCATCAGCAGGCGCTCGCCGATACGGGTCCGGGCGCGCATGGTCTCCGGCGCGTGCACCCAGACAAGATCGTGGATGGTGACGACACGGGCGATCCGCTCGGCAAGGATGAGGGGCAAGCGGTGAGCCGGCCCCCAGAACACCTCCACACTGTCGCGCGAGGCCAAGGACGGCAGGATGGCTTGCCCCCACAGCGCGCGGGCGGGGAGGGACCTGAACCCTGCGGTCCGCAAGGCCACTCCGCTCGGGATACCGTAGCTGGGGTTGACCTGGCCGGGAGCGTAGACAAAGACCTCGGCACCGAGCGCCGACAGGGCCTTGATCGAACTGTGGACGAACCTGCCGATGCCATCGGTGGCCGATCCCAGGTTCCTGCCATCGACCCCGATTCTCAATCTTTTCTCCCGGAAATGAACTGAGCGAAGCATCCGGATATTGCCGTGGGCAGCAGACGGGCGATTGGAAGCGCGACCTGCTCGGAACGGTCGCGACACTAGCCCCTAACAGACATCCCGCCAATTCGGCAACACGAAGCGGGAGGACAAGTCTCGGGTGGGGGAAAACTGCTTGCGCCTCAGCCTCAGGATGATAGATGCACTCTGTTAACCTCCCGATTTCGAGGGCGAGCTGCTGCCAAAGCTGATCATCCAGATTCCTTGTTACAACGAAGCAGAAACACTGGCGATAGCGCTGAGCGATCTGCCGCGGACCGTCACAGGCTTCGACAGCGTCGAATGGTTGATCATCGATGATGGAAGCACCGACGAAACGGTCAGGATTGCCGAGGAAAACGGCGTCGACCATGTCGTCCGTCACACCAGCAATCGTGGCCTTGCCGCCGCCTTCATGACCGGCATCGAGGCCTGTCTGGCACAAGGCGCCGATGTCATCGTCAACACGGATGCCGACAATCAATATCACGCCGCCGATCTTCCGGCCCTGACCTTGCCGGTCCTGCAGGAGCGCGCCGACATGGTCATCGGCGCTCGGCCGATCTCGGAGATAGAACATTTCTCTCCGGCCAAGAAGTTGCTGCAGAAGCTTGGCAGTTGGGTGGTTCGGGTGAGCAGCGGCACCGACGTTCAGGATGCGCCGAGCGGCTTTCGCGCCATCTCGCGAACCGCGGCCCAGCGCCTGATCGTGTTCAACAACTACACCTACACGCTGGAAACCATCATCCAGGCCGGCCGCAAGAACATGCGCGTGGTCTCGGTGCCGATCCGCGTCAATGGCGATCTTAGGCCATCGAAGCTGGTCAAGAGCATACCTTCCTATCTGAAGCGTTCGATGTTCACCATCGTGCGCATCTTCGTCATCTACCAGCCTGCCCGCTTCTTCGGCATTGCCGCAGCGCTGCTTTTCGGACTTGGCTTCCTGATTGGCCTGCGCTTCCTCTATTTCTACCTGACCGGAACGGGCACCGGACATATACAGTCGGTGATCCTGGCGGGCGCGCTGATGTCGATGGGCTTCCAGTGCCTCCTCGTCGCCTTCCTGGCCGACGTGATAGCGGCCAACCGCAAGCTTCTCGAGGACATTCGCTATACGCAGCGGGCGACCCAGGGAGAGAATGGCAATTACGCCGCGGCTCGGTCCAGCAGGAAAGCAGGATAGGCAGATGAAGGTAGCTGGCGGGCAGGCGGAGGATGGCATTGTCATAGGCAACACCTATGACAAATACGGCACGCGCAACCCGATCGCCCGCCGGATGGTGCAAGGCTTCGAAGGGGCGTTGTCCGGCCTGGTGGCCAAGGTAAGGCCCGCCACCATCCACGAGGTCGGATGTGGAGAAGGCTACTGGATCATGCGTTGGCTCGGGCAGGGCATCGATGCGCGAGGCACCGATTTCTCTGCCCAAGTTATCGGTATGGCAAAGGAAAACGCGCGCGGACAGGGTATGGACCATGGGCGTTTCACGGTTCGCAGCATTTATGATGTGACCCCAGAACACGACAGCGCCGATCTCATCGTCTGTTGCGAAGTAATGGAGCACCTCGAGGAGCCGCAGAAGGCGTTGCAAGCGCTGCAGCGTATCGTCAGGTCGGACCTGATCCTCAGCGTACCCCGCGAGCCGCTTTGGCGCGTGCTTAATCTCGCGCGTGGCAAATACGTCTCGGCCTTGGGAAACACGCCCGGCCATCTACAGCACTGGTCGCAGCGCGGCATCGTCTCGCTGGTGTCGCAGTTTTTCGATGTCACCGAGACACTGTCGCCACTGCCGTGGACCATGCTTCATTGCAAATCGAAGAACAGGCGCTGACGATGGCGCTCGGCCCGGGCGCCAAGACCTGGCTCAATCGCACGGGAGCTCTCTTGGGATTGGCCGGTGTCCTCTTCGTCGGGATCAGGCTTCAAGGCTACGCCGGTGAGATCGATTTCCGAAGACTGGGAGCCGGCGGCTATCTCGCAATTGCAGCCCTGGCTGGTTTATATGGCGCGTCGAACCTGTTGCTGGCTCTCGGCTGGCAGAAGCTGTTGCACCATCTCCAGACACCGGTTTCGCGATCTTGGGCGATTCACGCCTACGCGATCTCGCAATTCGCTAAATATGTTCCCGGTAACATTTTCCAATTTGCGGGTCGGCAGGCTATCGGTGTGGCTGCCGGTATCGGCAACGGTCCGCTCGCCAAATCAACTGTCTACGAACTGGCCTTTCTCACTATCGGCGGAGCCCTCTTTTTTCCGCTTGTGCTACCGCTGATCGCACCCAGCGCACCGGCATGGCTCGGCTGGACCTCTTTCATCGTGGCGATGGCCAGCGCGCTTTGGCTGGTCACCTTTGCCGGTCCGGACTTTGGCATGGCGGCTATCTTCTATGTCGCCTTTCTCGCGCTTTCGGGCTTGGTTTTTGCCCTGGTCTTTGATCTTGCTGGCGGCTCCGGCGAATTCGGGTTGCATCCGGCGATTGCCGGCGCCTATGTGCTGGCGTGGCTGTTGGGCATGGTGACGCCGGGCGCGCCGGCCGGTATCGGCGTCAGGGAAGCGGTTCTGCTGTTTTTGCTTGGAGGCTTCGGTTCCGGTGCGGTCATCCTGCTAGCGGTGGTGATCGGGCGGGTGGTCACCATCCTCGGCGATCTTCTCTTCTTTTCCGGCGGACTGATCGCCGGCAGATTTTGTCGGATAGCTGATGACCAACGCTGAAGGCGCAACTGAATAGGGGAGACGACATGCTCAAAGCCGCGGCACTCAAGATACCGCAGATCAAGAGGTTGTGGCAGGATCGGGACAATCTTTTGGCGGAGCGCGACATCCTGCGCCGGGAAAACGAGCGGTTGCAAACGTCCGAGCAGCCGGGACCAGGTAGCGTATTCTTTCACTACAACTGTAGCTTCGATGCCATCGGCACTATCAACAATCACGCTCGGAACGCTCTGACCGCGGATCCGTCTTACGTCACGAACTTTCTCGGCGTCAGAGTTGCCCCTAGGTTTTTCCCTGGCATTCTCGATGGCAAAGCCGGCACCATCGAGCCGATACCGATCCCTGCCAATTGGCATGCCGACATTGCGGAATGGGCGGCAGCGCTCAGGGCCGTTGATTTGGCTTCAGGACGCTTCCGTGTGGTGGAGTTGGGGTGTGGCTGGGGGTGTTGGCTGAACAATACCGGGGTTGCAGCCCGCAACAGGGCACTCGCCGTCGAACTGATCGGCATCGAAGGCGACAGCGAGCACGTCGCCTATGCCCACGAAGCGATGGCGGCCAATGGCTTCTCCGGCAATGAGTTCCGTATCATCCACGGTGTCGCAGCCCCTGAAAAGGGCGTGGCACTCTTTCCGGTCGTCGAAAATGCCGGGGCGTCCTGGGGCTCGGAGCCGATCCTGAGTGCGACCGCAGCACAGATCAAGGAGGCCTCAGCGTCCGGGCAATATCAGCAACTTTCCGCCTTCTCATTGGCCGAGATCGTCAGCGACGAGCCGGTTGATCTCCTGCACATCGATATCCAGGGCGGCGAAGCCGACTTTATCGATGCCGCCATTGCCGACCTCAACAGATTTGTCCGCTACATCGTCATCGGCACACATTCCCGCCAGATCGAGGGACGGATCATGAGCATCCTCCTGAGCCATGGTTGGAAACTTGAGATGGAGCGCCCGGCAATTATTCGGCTGGTCGAGGGGTGCCCGCAGATTTCAGTCGATGGCGTACAAGGCTGGCTAAGCCCTGCTAGAGGCTAGATCGCGCTTTCCCGATTCGAAATGCGCGCATAGGTGCGACAGATTCGGCCAGACAACAGGTTCAACAGTCTGGGCAAGCGACTCGGAAATATCCAACCTTCTTAGATATCCACTGCGATCGCAGAGACATGCCTACTTGACCACAGCCAAAGATTGAAGAAGAACGCCGAGCGTTCGAGTATCGCCACTCCCATATGCAGAAGGTGAGCGCAACTGGTCAACAAGGAAATCCAATTGACCATTGTTCGCGAAACCAGTTGCCGGAAGGTCGACGGAGATCATGCCGGAAACACCACAATATTTGTGATCCAACATTACAGTCGTCCCGCTGCGAATTTCCACCTTTGTGCAGGCATCTCCCGGCGCGAAGACCGAAAACCTAACGCTCAATTTCCCACCGTCCGGAATGTCTGTCACGTCGACCAAAATTGATGCCTGCTTCTCGCGAGACCAGGTCCCAAGAGGTTCGGGCCGGTACCAACCGCGTCCGACGAGAAAGCTTTCGCCAATCTCTCCACTCACGAAATTTGCCGGCTTGCCAAGATCGATTGGAGGCATCGCATTCCACACCGACAAAGTGCCAGCCGGGTCGAGTCCGTGCGCAAGGCGGACGACAGCGTAATGCGGCATTAAATCCACATCGTATCTGTCCTCGGCGTCTAGTGCCATGGCGATGGGGGAAAGCTCCTTTTCTCGCTCATCAGGTGCAGGCCAATCATGAGCCGCCCAAAGCAGATTGATGTATGGGAGGACGACGGCATCGACTTTGCCGCTCTCAAGAAAGGCCCTCACTCTCATCGCGAACTCAGGCGCTACCTTGCCTTGCTCAAAGTCGGTCATCTCTCGAGGCCAGTTGCCAATGGCGTATGCAAGGTTCTTATCTCCCCCCACATTGTAGGCTCGAATGTCCAGTTCGCTTGCGATGTAGTTGATTAGGAAGTCATTGCCGTACGGCAGAAACGCCACCCTCTCGCCCTTGTGAAAGTGCGGTTTCCATGACGCGATTTCATCCGTCAAGTCGTTGACGACGTTTCGGAAGTGCCTGTATTCATCCAGTTGCGTATTGCTGGGGATGTTGAAGACCAGCAAAATCAGCAGCAGAGCGGCGCGAGCGTTCATTGACAACTTCTCGCTTGCCAGCATCAGCACAAAGATAGCCCAGCACCCGAACATTCCGAGAGCCGTCCAGCGATAGCTGGCTCGCATGATCTTGAATCCGGGTAGATATTCTGAAATCCACGCATTTCCGGTTTCAAACCAACCATACAAAGCGGGCATCAGTTGACTGGCGTCCGCAGGCCGATAAGTCAAAAATTTAACAGTTGGGCCAAGCGCCATATAGAACCCAGCTATGGCCATCAGCCCAAAGGCCAGCAGGAAGAGTTTTCTCCCCTTGAGCGTGAGCGCACCGTAGAGCGCTACCATCATGATCCCAGCGCAGAACGTCGAAACGAACGTCGATGCATCTCCGAAATAGTTATCCTGCGCCCGCGCTGCGCTAAGACCGAGCACGTCAGGGATCGCCAATACGCCATATGTCGGCACAAAGAAGAATTCCAGGTTCGCGCCCCATCCTCGAAAACCATCAATCTGTTCCGTGGCGAATGTCGGAGTTCCCTCGTAAAAGGAGTAGGCCACGTAGGATGCTCCAAACGCGAACGCGATGATGAGGGCGCGGTACAGCAGGTCCATCTTCAGATTGTGACGACGGCTGGCAAGTGTGCACCCAAGCATCAAAGCGGTGCCAGAAGCGAACATCATGAACGTATAGCCGTCCATGAACACCGCCACGAAAGCAGCACCAACAAAGGCCAGGCACGACCAAGCAGAGAGCCGACCGATCAAAACCGCTATCGCGGCAAGATAATAGAGGGGCAGCAAGGCAATTCCGAGCGCCACCGCCGAGTAGCCATTATGCTGCCAGACGATTGGGAATGTGCACCATATCAAGGCACTGAGCAGCGAGGCCGGTCGTCCCGCCTCGATGTACCTAGCGAACCAGAATGCACCCGCAAAGGCTATCGCAAGCCACATGGCGAACACCGCCGCATAGGCGTTGGCTGGCGACGCGCCTGCTTTTAACAACACTGCCGCAGGAAGTGCGGCTGACATCCCGAAGGATATCGCTGCCGGCTGCGGAAGCCCGAAATTG
>NZ_RZOJ01000306.1:0-7208 GCF_003998845.1 Mesorhizobium sp. M4A.F.Ca.ET.022.05.2.1
GTTCGCGCTCGGCCTGCTGCTGCCGATCTACACCATCACCGGCTACGACGCCTCGGCGCACACCTCCGAGGAAACCATCAAGGCGGCCAGTTCCGTGCCGCGCGCGATGGTCATGTCGGTCATCTGGTCGGCCGTCTTCGGCTACCTGTTCCTGGCCGCCTTCATCCTGATGATCCCGAACATGGACGATGCCGCCAAGCAGGGCTGGAACGTGTTCTTCTGGGCCTTCGACCAGCGTGTCAGCCCCGGCATCAAGGAGTTCGTCTACCTTGTGGTGTTTGTTGCCCAGCTGCTTTGCGGCCTGGCCACGGTGACCTCGGCTTCGCGCATGATCTTCGCCTTCTCGCGTGACGGCGGCCTGCCGGGTTCGGCGGCACTCGCCAAGGTCAGCCCGACCTATCGCACGCCGGTGGCGGCGATCTGGACGGCGTCGATCCTGTCGGTGCTGTTCGTCTGGGGCTCGACCCTGGTTTCGGTCGCCGGCACCTCGGCCTACACCATCGTGGTGTCCTGCACGGTCATCTTCCTGTTCCTCTCCTTCACCGTGCCGATCGCGCTCGGCATGCTGGCCTGGGGCACGCCGAAGTGGGACAAGATGGGCCCGTGGAACATGGGGCGTGCGATCTTCATGCTGTTCGGCGTCCTCTCCATTCTGTCGATGATCCTGATCTTCGTCATCGGCATCCAGCCGCCGAACGACTGGGCGCTCTACATCACCGTCGGCTTCTTCATCCTGACGGCGATCGTGTGGTTCGCGTTCGAGCGCAACCGCTTCCAGGGCCCGCCGCTTGGCGACATCATCGCGGCGCGCCAGGCAGCGATCAAGGCAGCCGAACAGGCGGTCGGCGAGACCGGCCACTGACGTCTATTTCCATGGCCATGGCCGGCCTGGCGCCGGCCATGGTTTCGTTCCCCCTCTCAAAAGACCAAGCGCTGGAGTGCCAAAGGAATGGCCGGAAATTTCTCGTTCGATCAATTGAAGAAAGCGGTCTCCAATGGCGAGATCGACACGGTGCTGGCCTGCATCGTCGACATGCAGGGCCGGCTCGCGGGAAAGCGCTTCCTGGCCCAGTATTTCGTCGATTCCGCGCATGGCGAGACGCATGGCTGCAACTATCTGCTGGCCTGCGACATCGATATGGAGCCGGTGCCGGGCTACAAGGCGGCAAGCTGGTCGAAGGGCTATGGCGACTTCGTCATGAAGCCGGACCTGGCGACGCTGCGGCGGCTGCCGTGGCTGGAAAAGACGGCGCTGGTGATCTGCGACGTGCTCGATCACCACGACCATGAAGATCTGGCGCATTCGCCGCGCGCCATCCTGAAGAAGCAGGTCAAGCGGCTGAAGGATCGCGGCTATATCGGCTACTTCGCCTCCGAGCTCGAATTCTACCTGTTCAACGAGACCTACGATTCCGCCCGCAAGAAGCACTGGCAGGGCCTCGACTCGGCCTCGCCCTACATCGGCGACTACCAGATCGGCATCACCACCAAGGAAGAAGGCGTGATGCGCCGGCTGCGCAACGAGATGGAAGCCGCCGGCATTCCGATCGAGAACTCCAAGGGCGAATGGGGCCCGGGCCAGGAAGAGATCAACGTGCGCTACGCGGAAGCGCTCGATATGGCCGACCGCCATGTCATCCTGAAGAACGGCGCCAAGGAGATCGCCGATTCCGAGGGCAAGTCGATCTCCTTCATGGCCAAGTACAATTACGGGCTCGCCGGCAACTCCAGCCACATCCACAATTCGCTGTGGAGCGCCGACGGCAAGACGCCCCTATTCTTCGACAAAAGCGCCGAATGGACGTTGTCGACGCTCGGCCAGCACTGGGCGGCCGGCCAGCTCAAATACGCCAAGGAGTTCACCTGGTTCCTGGCGCCCTACATCAATTCCTACAAGCGCTTCCAGGCGGGCACGTTCGCGCCGACCAAGATCATGTGGAGCGAGGACAACCGCACCGCCGGCTTCCGCCTGTGCGGCGAGGGCACCAAGGGCATCCGCATGGAATGCCGGATAGGAGGCGCCGACCTCAACCCCTATCTCGCCTTCGCGGCGCTGATCGCATCCGGCCTTGCCGGCATCGACGAGAAGCTGGAACTGCAGAAGCCGTTCGTCGGTGACGCCTACCAGGCCTCGCGCCTGCCGGAGATTCCGAAGACGCTGCGCGACGCCACCGAGACGCTGTCGAAGTCGAAGATGCTGAAGCAGGCCTTCGGCGAGGACGTGATCGAGCATTACGTGCACACCGCCCGCTGGGAGCAGTTCGAATACGACCGCCGCATCACGGATTGGGAACTGCACAGGGGGTTCGAGCGCTATTGACGGTGTTGCGGATTATGCACTATTGTTGCGATTATCGCATCGCAACAATAGGAGGCATCCTTGCCCCAAGGCAGAACCGATATCGACAAGGCGTGGTTTACGAACCAGATGAAGGAGAAGGGTCTATCGGTGCGCAGCATGGCGAGCCGTATGAACATCCACTCCAGCGCCTTGTCGCGGACGCTGAACGGCGAGCGGCGCATGCAAGTGGATGAAATACGCAGGATCGCAGAAATTCTTGACCGGCCGCTTAGTGAGATCTGGGCTCATCTGGGCTCTTCGACCGGACGCCAGAACGCCGGAGACGCAGGGCGTCGTTCCGGTTTTATGGAGGATAAGGTGGATTTCAAGAGTGCGCCGGACATGAGCGGCAAGAGCGAAGACTATGTCGTGGCGCCTCGGGGCGCAGATCCGCTGTTCGGATGCATGGCCGGGACGCTGACGCTTCTTCCGGACGTCGACTACACAGCTCCCGCGGATACGGACTGGGGCAAAGTGTATGACGACTGACGGAGTGTTGCTGGACACGTGCTTCATGCTGTGGCTGTCGACCGAGCAGCCGGTTGCGAGAACGGCTGTTGATAGAGTGACCAATGCGCGAAAGAACGGCGGCGTCATCGCCGTTTCCGTCATGTCGGCTTGGGAAATCGGAATGCTCGTCTCCAAGGGCCGGCTTCCATTTATCAAGTCGCCGCTCGCCTGGTTTGAAGGGTTCGTGCAAGCCGGCGCAGCGACCGTTGAAGAGGTCGACAGTGAACTGTTGGTCGAGTCCTCGTTCTTGCCTGGCGCCGTTCACAACGATCCGGCCGACCGGATCATCATAGCCACTGCCCGCTCGAAGAACCTCGCAATCATTACCCGCGATCGCGCCATCCTTGCTTATGGCGCGGCCGGCTTTGTCAAAACAGTCCCTTGTTGATTTTGGAGACGCCTTCTTGGAAACGGTCAAACTCAAATCCCCCATCGACGGCTCGATCTATGCCGAGCGGCCGGTCGCGACGGACCAGGCGATCAACGCCGCGGTCGAGCGCGCCAAGGCGGCGCAGGAGAAGTGGGCCGGAACACCGGTCGTCGAGCGCGGCAAGTACATGCTGGCGATGCTGGAAGCGCTGGTCGCCATGAGCGACGAGATCGTGCCGGAGATCGCCTGGCAGATGGGGCGCCCGGTACGCTATGGCGGCGAGTTCGGCGGCGTCAAGGAACGCGTCAACTACATGGTCGAGATCGCCGAACAGGCGCTGAAGCCGGTGATGGCCTCCAACCCGAAGGACGGCTTCCGCCGCTATGTGAGGAAGGTGCCGCTCGGCGTGGTCATGGTCATCGCGCCGTGGAACTACCCCTATCTCACCGCCGTCAACACCATCGTGCCGGCGCTGATGGCCGGCAGCGCGGTCATCCTCAAGCACGCGGCGCAGACGCTTCTGGTCGGCGAGCGCTTCCAACAGGCCTTCGACAAAGCTGGCCTGCCCAAGGGCCTGTTCCAGAACCTCGTCCTGAACCACGGTCAGACCGAGAGGCTGCTCGGCTCCGGCAAGATCGACCATGTCAACTTCACCGGCTCGGTCGGCGGCGGTCGCGCCATCGAGAAAGCCGCGGCCGGCACTTTCATGAGCCTCGGCCTCGAGCTCGGCGGCAAGGATCCGGCCTATGTGCTGCCCGACGCCAAGATGGATCATGCGGTCGCCAATCTGGTCGACGGCGCCTTCTTCAATTCCGGCCAGTGCTGCTGTGGCATCGAGCGCGTCTATGTTCACGAGAAGGTCTATGACGAGTTTGTCGAGGGTTTCGTCGCCGAGACCAGGAACTATGTCGTCGGCAATCCGCTGGAGCAGGCGACGACGCTGGGGCCGATGGCGCAGGCACGCTTCGCCGACCTGATCCGCGAGCAGAAGGCCGAGGCGCTGCGCAAGGGCGCCACCGCGCATGTCAACATGAAGGTGGCCGAGGACAAGGCAGGCTCGCCCTATCTGGCGCCGGAAGTGCTGACCAATGTCGACCACCAGATGGGCGTCATGCGCGAGGAGAGCTTCGGGCCGATCGTCGGCATCATGAAGGTGCGCAACGACGAGGAGGCCATCGCGCTGATGAACGACAGTCCCTACGGGCTGACGGCATCTATCTGGACGCGCGACACCGAACGCGCTGTCGCGATCGGCGACCGCGTCGAGACCGGAACCGTGTTCATGAACCGCTGCGACTATCTCGATCCGGCGCTGGTCTGGACCGGCGTCAAGGACACCGGCAAGGGCGCGGCGCTCTCGGCCATAGGGTACGACAATCTGACCCGGCCGAAATCATTCCACCTGCGTGAAGCGATCTGATTTTTTTCGAAAGACAAGCAATGCCCAAGCTCATCTCCAAATGGAACTACCCGACCACCGTCCGCTTCGGCGCCGGCCGCATCAAGGAACTGCCAGACGTGTTGGCAGCCACAGGCATCAAGCAGCCGCTCTTCGTCACCGATCCTGGGCTGGCGAAATTGCCGGTCGTCGCCTCGACGCTGAAGATTCTCGACGACGCCAAAGTTCCGTATGGCGTGTTTTCCGAGGTCAAGCCGAACCCGGTCGATTCCAACCTGACCGCCGGCATCGCGGTGTTCAAGAAGGGCAAGCATGACGGCGTCATCGCCTTCGGCGGCGGCTCGGCGCTCGACCTCGGCAAGCTGATCGCCTTCCAGGCAGGGCAGACGCGGCCGGTGTGGGACTTCGAGGATGTCGGCGACTGGTGGACGAGAGCCGATTCCGACGCGATCGCGCCGATCATCGCGGTGCCGACCACCGCCGGAACCGGGTCGGAAGTCGGCCGCGCCGGCGTCATCACCAATGAGGAGACGCACACCAAGAAGGTCATCTTCCATCCGAAGCTTTTGCCGGCGATCGTGATCGCCGATCCGGAGCTGTCGGTCGGCATGCCGGGCTTCATCACCGCCGGCACCGGCATGGATGCGCTGGCGCACTGCCTCGAAGCCTATTGCGCGCCGGGCTATCATCCGATGGCCGACGGCATCGCGGTGGAAGGCATTCGGCTGGTGTTCGAGAACCTGCCCAAGGCCTTCGCCAACGGCAAGGACCTGGTCGCCCGCGCCCATATGATGAGCGCCGCGGCGATGGGCGCGGCGGCCTTCCAGAAGGGGCTGGGCGCCATCCACTCGCTATCGCATCCGGTCGGCGCGCTCTACGACACCCATCACGGCATGACCAACGCCGTGTTCATGCCCTATGTGCTGGCCTTCAACCGCGACGCCATCGACGAGCGCATCGCCCGGCTCGCCGCCTATTGCGGCATCAAGGGCGGCTTCGACGGTTTCGCCAAGGCGATCATCAAGCTGCGCAAGGAGCTCAAGGTGCCGCATGCGCTGCCCGGCCTGATCAAGGGTCTCGACATGGACAAGAAGCGCAAGGGGCTGATCGCCGACATGGCGGTGGTCGATCCGACCGCCGGCGGCAACCCGGTCAAGCTGACCAAGAAGGGGGCGTTGACCCTGCTGGAAAATGCCATCGCCGGCGCTGTCTGAGACAGATTTCAGGCGTCGGAATTGATCCGGAAAACGAGGGGAAAGGAAAGGGAAGAGGGCGAAAGACAAGGCGGGAAATAATTAGCCGGAAAAAGAATCGCGAGGCGATTGCTACACCCGGTTAAAAAGAGTTTACTTTTTCGTACTGCGCGTGCCGGTTTCACAAAGCTTTCATCTGGCTGTCACACGAAAACGATACCGCATCGCAGGCGTCTAACGGCGTCAGTTCAACGGAGAGAACACATGTTCAAATTCACGGGGAAGGTGCTTTCCCTTTCGGCCGCGACCCTGATGGTGTCGTCGGTGCTTTCGTCCGCGGCTTCGCTGGACGATCTCGTCAAGGCCGCGAAAGCAGAGGGCGAGCTCACTGTCATCGCGCTGCCGCATGACTGGTGCGGCTACGGCGCCGTCATCGACGGCTTCAAGGCGAAGTATCCGGAACTCAAGATCAACGAACTCAACCCGGATGCCGGCTCGGGCGACGAGATCGAGGCGATCAAGGCCAACAAGGACAACAAGGGCCCGCAGGCGCCTGACGTCATCGACGTCGGCCTGTCCTTCGGCCCGTCGGCCAAGGCCGATGGCCTGATCCAGCCCTACAAGGTGTCGACCTGGGACTCGATCCCGGACAGCGCCAAGGATGCGGACGGTTTCTGGACCGGCGACTATTACGGCGTGCTGTCCTTCCTGGTGAACAAGGATCTGGTCAAGGAAGCGCCGGCTGACTGGGCCGACCTCTTGAAGGCAGACTATGCCAATACGGTTGCGCTCGCCGGTGACCCGCGCGCCTCGAACCAGGCCATCCAGGCCGTCTACGCCGCCGGCCTTTCCGGTGGCGCGGCCGCTGGTGAAGCCGCCGGCACCGCCGGTCTCGACTTCTTCAAGAAGCTCAACGCCGCCGGCAATTTCGTGCCGGTCATCGGCAAGCCGGCGACGCTCGCCCAGGGCCAGACGCCGATCCTGGTCACCTGGGATTACAACGCGCTTGCCGGCCGCGACACGCTGAAGGGCAACCCGCCGGTCGATGTCGTCGTGCCGAAGACCGGCGTCGTCGCCGGCGTCTACGTGCAGGCGATCAGCGCCTACGCGCCGCACCCGAATGCTGCCAAGCTGTGGCTCGAGTATCTCTACTCCGACGAAGGCCAGATCGGCTGGCTGAAGGGCTATTGCCACCCGATCCGCTTCAACGACCTCGCCAAGAACGGCAAGCTCCCGGCCGACGTGATGGCCAAGCTGCCGCCGGCCGAGGCCTATGCATCGGCTGTCTTCCCGACCCTCGATGAACAGGGCAAGGCCAAGGAAGCCATCACCAAGAACTGGGAAGCCGTTGTCGGCGCCAACGTGAAGTAACACAATGTAAGGGCCGGGCGGCCT
>NZ_RZOJ01000307.1:0-7186 GCF_003998845.1 Mesorhizobium sp. M4A.F.Ca.ET.022.05.2.1
CTGGCCTAACAGTTTCAGCCTGCCGTCCTCCATGGCATCGACCAGGTCGGCGGCGAGCCGCGCGGCATTGAGGCCGCCGGAACCGGAGGCCGTCTCCACCGAGAACACCGCAAAACGGTTGCGCCCGGCGGCCTTGGCCGCGTAGCAGGCATCGTCGGCGCAGGCCAGCGCATCGGCGACCCTGGTGTCACTGTCGCTGACAAAGGCGATGCCGATGCTGGCCGCGAGCTTTCGCGTCGTAGCCGCCAGCTCGGCATTGCGCACGGCGGCAAGGACGGCGTCGGCAAGGCGCTCGGCCTCGGCCTGACCGCAGTTCGGCACCAGCAGCGCGAATTCGTCGCCGCCAAGCCGCGCCGCGTGCGCCGAGGACGGCAGGCTGGCGAGGATGCCGGCGGCGATGCTTTTCAGCGCGAGGTCGCCGGCGGCATGGCCGGCGAAGTCGTTCAGCGCCTTGAAGTAGTCGAGGTCGACATAGAAGACGGCGAGCGGCAGCCGGCGCTGCGTGGCGATGTGGTCAGCCAGCAGCCGGTCGAAGGCGGCGCGGTTGAGCAGGCCGGTCAGGGCGTCGTGGTTGGCGGCGTAGGTGAGTTCCTGCGAGCGCTTCTTGTCCTCGGTGATGTCGCGCACGGTGCCGAGGATCTGGCCGGCGCCACCGGCGCAGGCAATGAAGCGGACCAGCGATTCCAGATGGCGGATCTCGCCGTCGCGCCTGATGATGCGATATTGCGAGGCGGTTACGGCGTCGGAGCCGGGCGGCGGCAGGTGCGCCCGCTCGGTGGCTTCCTTGTCGTCGGGATGCAGATAGGTGTGCCAGAGGCCGGCCGAAACCTCGTCGGTATCGCTGACCAGGCCGAAGATCTCCCGGCTGCGGGCATCCCAGAAGCTCTTGTTGGTGGCGATGTCATAGTGCCAGATACCGGTGCCGCTGGCGGCGAGCGCCAGGCGGAAGCGCACATTGACCTCATCGAGTGCCGCCTCGGCCTGTTTTCGCCGGGTGATGTCGGTCTGCACGCCCATCAGCCGCAGCGCCCGGCCCTCGGCGTCGCGCTCGACGATGCCGCCGCGGTCGAGCACCCAGACCCAGTGGCCATCCTTGTGCCTGAGGCGCAGCTCCGTCTCGATGGACTCCGTCAGGCCGGCGATGTGGCGCTCGCCGCTGGCCAGTGCCCGCTCGCGGTCGTCGGGATGGGTGAGCGTCAGCCAGAGATCCGCCGTGGCGGCAAGCTCGCCCTCGGCGTAGCCGAGCATCTTCAACCAGGTCGGCGAGTAGTAGCAATCGCCGCTCGCGACGTTCCAGTCCCAGACGCCGAGATGAGCACGTTCCAGCGCCAGCGCCCAGAACTCCCCCTTGCGTGTCTTGTCGTCCGCCATGCCCGATTTTTGTCCGCCCTGTTGGAGACAGTGTGCACAAAACCAGACAAGAAACAGTTACCGGCGGATCAGGTGGGGCGCCGCCAGCGATAGGCTTCGTCGACGCCGCGAAGCGTGCCGGGCAGGGCCGCAAGCGCCGACAGCAGCGCGCTGTTGTCGAAACCGTAGACGCTGGGTTGCACCAGCACGGCGCGATCGATGCCATAGGCATCCATGACCCGGCGGTAGTCCTGGACCGTGACCATGGCCGGCGTGTAGCCGAGCGCCGGGTCGAGCGGACAGGCCGAGGCGAAGACATGGGCATGCGCGTCGGAGCTGCCCTCGGGCAGGCGCAACGCCGTGCGTCGCGCCGGCGCCAGCGGCGGCAGGCACCGCCGGGGCGCCGTTTCCGCCGGGAGGTGCGCCGCGCTCATTGCGCCTCCTCCTTATCGGCGGCCCCGGAAGCGGTTAGGAAATCGAAGTCGCAGCCCTGGTCGGCCTGCAGCACATGGTCGTAGTAGAGCCGGGCATATCCTCGCGCCGGCCGCTCCACCGCCGGGCGGGCAATCGCCGCCCGGCGCGCCAGTTCGGCGTCGTCGACCAGCATGTCGATGCGGCGAGCCGGCACATCGAGGCGGATCATGTCGCCGCTCCTCACCAGAGCGAGCGGACCGCCCGCGGCAGCCTCCGGCGAGACATGCAGCACCACCGTGCCGAAGGCGGTGCCGCTCATCCTGGCGTCCGACAGGCGCACCATGTCCTTGACGCCGAGCGCGGCCAGCTTCTTCGGGATCGGGATATAGCCGGCTTCCGGCATGCCGGGCGCGCCGCGCGGCCCCGGCATTGCGCAGCACCAGCACGTCCTCGGCGCTGACGTCGAGCGCCGGATCGTCGATGCGCATGGCAAGGTCGGCGACGGATTCGAAGACGACGGCACGCCCGGTGTGCCGCATCAGCGCCGGCGCGGCTGCGGAATGCTTGATCACCGCGCCGCGCGGACAGAGATTGCCCGACAGCACGGCCATGGCGCCCTGCCCCGTCACCGGCCGGCCGAGCGGCCGGATGACGTCTTGCGCATGCATCTCCTCGGGCTTCATGACGCGGTCGCCGAGCGTGCCGCCGTCGACCACCGGCGTCGTCAGGTCGAGGACACCGGAGAGTTCGGCCAGCAGCCTCGGCACGCCGCCGGCGTGATGGAAATGCTCCATATAGTGTTCGCCCGACGGCTTGAGGTCGACCAGCACCGGCACCTCGCGGCCGATCCTGTCGAACTCGGCGAGGTCGACCGGATGCCCGGCCCGGCCGGCGATCGCGGCGAGATGGATGATGCCGTTGGTCGAGCCGCCGATCGCCTGCATGACGACCATGGCGTTGCGGATGGCCGCCGGCGTTACGATGGCGCCGGGCAGCGGCGCGCCGGAGACTGCAAGCGCGGCGGCGGCGCGGCCGCTCGCTTCCGCCGAGCGGACGCGCTCGGCATGGGGCGCCGGAATGGAGGCAGCGAACGGCAGCGAGAAACCCATCACCTCGGCAATGATCGCCATGGTGCTGGCGGTGCCCATGACCATGCAGGTGCCGACCGAAGGCGCCAGCCTGCCGTTGACGAGGTCGATCTCGACGGCATCGATGTCGCCGGCGCGGTGGCTCGACCACAGGCGCCGGCAGTCGGTGCAGGCGCCCAGCGTCTCGCCCTTGTGGTGGCCGACGACCATCGAGCCGACCGGCACCACGACCGTCGGCAGGTCGGCGCTGATCGCGCCCATGATCTGCGCCGGCAAGGTCTTGTCGCAGCCGCCGATGACGACCACCGCGTCCATCGGCTGCGCGCGGATCATCTCCTCAGTGTCCATCGCCATCAGATTGCGCAGCACCATCGAGGTCGGATGGGCGAAGGATTCGTGGATGGAGATGGTCGGGAACACCATCGGCAGCGCGCCCGAAAGCATGACGCCGCGCTTGACCGCCTCGATCAGTTGCGGCGCGTTGCCGTGGCAGGGATTGTAGTCGCTCGCGGTGTCGACAATGCCGACGATCGGCCGCTCCAGCGCATCGTCCGAATAGCCGGCCGCCTTGATGAAGGCCTTGCGCAGGAACAGCGAGAAGGCCGCGTCGCCGTAGCTCGTCAGTCCCTTCCTGAGGCCGCGATACGCCAATCGACACCTTGGGGCTGGATTTCACGCTGACTGCAGGCGCCCTGGTGGAGCCACCGCCGATCGTCACCACAGGCAAATGGCTCAGATTGTCAATAATTCTAATCTGGTTCCAGCAGAAATACCTACAATGTGGCGATCCTAACTTGTCACTCATGGTCGTATTATCGATTATCCAGACCATGCGCTGCAGTTGCGGAAAGGCTCTCTCTGCGGCTAGAGTGACCGCAAAGGACGCGGCAAGGACAAGAAAATGCTCCACGTGGCAGACTATGGCGGCAAGGAAGCCGACGTCGTTAAGGCGCTGGAGGAGGACATCATCTTCGGCCGCCTCGCGCCCGGCACACGGCTGGTCGAAGATGTGCTGCTCGGACGCTTCCCGGTGTCGCGCCACACCATCCGCCAGGCGCTCTACCAGTTGGAGAAGCTCGGCGTCGTCACCCGCGAACGCAACAAGGGCGCGATGGTGAGAAGGCTGTCACCCGACGAGGTCAGGCAGATCTACGAGGTGCGCGAGCTCTTGCAGCGGCAGGCGGCGCTGATGATCCCGCTGCCGGCCAGCGATGCGCTGATTGCGGAGCTGATGGAGATCCACCGGGTCTACAGCGCCCATGTCGACGCCCACTATCTGCGCGGCATCCACGAGGCCAATGACCGTTTCCACCTCACCATGTTCTCGGCCTGCGGCAACGACTACCTGGTGTCGTCGATCGACCACTACATGCGGCTCAGCCTACCGGTGCGGGCGAACTCACTCGCCGATCCGCAGAAGCTGGAAGTCTCGCGCCAGCACCACTGGTTCTGGGTGCTGGCGCAGCTCTGCGTCGACCATCTGCAGCCAAGCAAGATGTTCTATCTCGAGGCGATCGAGAAGGCGGGGGATGGGGTTTAGGGGCCCTCCGCCGCCAGCCGCCGCCGCACCACTGCCGCATGGAACCGCGCGCCATGGACCAGGCCTTCATCATTGAAATCATAGGACGGATTGTGCAGCGGTGCGGAGGCGCCGTTGCCGAGGAAGATGAAGCAGCCCGGCACATGGGCGAGGAAGCGGGCGAAATCCTCCGAGCCGGTCATCGGCTCGGCCGCGACGCCGACGGCATCGCCGGCCAGCACGCTCCGGGCCGCAGCAAAAGCTTCGTCGACCAGGCTTGCGTCGTTGACCAGCGGCACGAACTCGCGCGTGTAAGTGACTTCGGCGGCGACGTCATAGGCCTGCGCCGTGCCCTCGGCGATGCGGCGCATCTCCTTCTCGATCGCGGCACTCACCTCGGGCCGGAAACTCCTGGCGTCGCCGAGGATGCGGGCAAGGCCCGGCAGCGCGTTGCGGGTGCCATCGGTGATCAGCTCGGTGACCGAAACGACGCCGATGTCGGCGGGGCTCAGGCGCCGCGAGACGATGGTCTGCAGGTTGACGACCAGCGCGCAGGCGGCGACCAGCGTCTCCTGGCCGGCATGTGGACGCGCGGCATGGCCGCCGACGCCTTTCAGCACGATCTCGAAATTGTCCTCGGCCGACATGATCGGCCCGACGCGGGTCTCGAAATGGCCAATGGGCAGGCCCGGCATGTTGTGCAGGCCGAAGATCTCCTCGAAGGGGAAGCGCTCGAGCAGTCCGTCGTCCAGCATGGCAAGCGCGCCCCTGCCCCATTCCTCGGCCGGCTGGAAGATGAAGCGCACCGTGCCGTCGAAGCCGCCTTCGGCGGCAAGCAGCTTTGCCGCGCCGAGCAGCATCGAGGTGTGGCCGTCATGGCCGCAGGCATGCATGGTGCCGGGTGTCTGGGAGCGGTAGGCCATCGTGCCCTGCTCGGCGATGCGCAGCGCGTCCATGTCGGCGCGCAGTGCGATCGCCCGGTTGCCGCTGCCCCTGGTCAGCGTGCCGACGACGCCGGTGCCGCCGATGCCTTCGGCGACCTCCAGCCCGAACGCGCGGAGTTTTTCGGCAACGAAGGCCGAGGTGCGCTTCTCCTCGAAGCCGAATTCGGGATGCGCGTGGAGATCGTGCCGCCACGCCGTCATCTCGCGGTGCAGTGCCTGCTGGTCGAGTTTGGCCATCGTCGCCCCTAAGCCTGTTCTTTACGCACCCGGACCGAAAGCTACGGCGAAGTCGCCGAGCCTGCTACGGCGAAGTCGCCGAGCCTGCTACGGCGAAGCCGCCGAGCCTGACCGTTATATACTTTCCGGACTTGTTTCAGGCAGGCTGCATCAGCACGTCGTCCGGCGCCACGCCGACCAGTTCGGCATAGCGGCCGGGGTCGGTCGCCCCCTCGGAGTTAATGACGAGCACGCGCGAATGGGTGTCGAGGTCGAGTGCCGCGCGCATCTGCTTGTCGCCTGCCGCGCGGATCAGTCCGGCGAGCCCCGCACCGCCGCTTTCGCCGGAGATGATTGCCGGATCGTGGCCCAAGGGTCGCGCCAGCCGCTTCATCACGGCGACCGCATCCTCTTCCTCCACCGTCATGAAGGCATCGCCGACGCGCGCCAGCACGCGCCAGGCGACCAGTGACGGTTCAGCACATTCGAGCATCGCCATCACCGTCGACTGCTGATGCGCGATCGTTGCCGGACGTCCGGCCTCAGCCGAGGCGTAGACGCAGGCCGAGCGCCCCGGCTCGACCACCACGGCCTTCGGCCGCCGCCCGCCGAGCATAATCGCCATATGGCCGGCAATCGCCGCGGCGAAGCCGCCGACGCCAGCCTGCAGGAAGACATGCGTAGGCGGCTCGGCCATGTGCCGCAGCGTCTCGCGCACGATCACCGTGTAGCCCTGCATGACCAGGCCGGGGACGCGCTCATAGCCCGGCCAGGACGTGTTGGAGACGATCTTCCAGCCGCGCTCGGCGCCGACGCGGGCGACTTCGCGCACCGCATGATCGTAGCCGCCCTCGACCTGCACGATCTCGGCGCCGAAGCGGGCGATGGCCGCCACACGCTCACGGCTTACGCCAGCATGGACGAAGATCACCGAGCGCGCGCCGACCAGGCCGGCGCCCTGCGCGACCGAGCGGCCATGATTGCCGTCGGTGGCGCAGACAAAGATCATGCTGGACGCGATCTCGCGCACCTTGGCGTCGTTGATCTCGCCGATATCGACGGTGCGGCCGAGCCACTTGCCTGCCTCCTCCAGCACCAGCCGTATGACCGCATAGGCGCCGCCCAGCGCCTTGAAGGAGCCGAGGCCGAGACGCTGGCCTTCATCTTTGACGTAAAGTGCGGCGATGCCGAGTTCATCGGCCAACGCCGGCAAGGCGTGCAGCGGCGTTTCGACATGGTTGTGCCGCGCCTTGAGATAGTGCTCGGCCCGCTCGCCTCCCGCCATGCCGAGGGACTCGGCATCGGCCGCAACCAACGGCTGGTTGTGTTCGGGACGTTGATTGAGCAGCAGCATGGCATTCTTTCTTCGAGGCACTGAACTTATTGGCGCGCGCGAAATTTCGCCGTCTAAACTCGCTGAATGATTGATTTTTGTTTCGGCGCGATGTCGCCGGATGCCAACCTCTGCGAGACTCGACGCCTTCGACGTGACTATTTTTGGTGGTGTCATGGCTTGGCAACACTGTGCCGCAGAAGCCGGCGATCCGCGTTTTCTGCTCCCGCGGTCAGTCGGCCGCCAATCTCGCGGCGACGCCGAGCAGGATGTTGGCTCCGGCAACCAGTTCGCCGGCGGCGGCGAACTCTGCCGGGTTGTG
>NZ_RZOJ01000308.1:0-7179 GCF_003998845.1 Mesorhizobium sp. M4A.F.Ca.ET.022.05.2.1
CCCCCGCTCCGGTCGCCGAGCTTCCCGTCGCTTCCTGGGCCGGCCCGTATCTCGGCCTGAGCGCCGGCTATGGCTTCAGCGGTCATGCCGACGTTTCCGGCGGTCCCGACATCAAGACCAAGGGCTTTGTCGGCGGCGTCTTCGGCGGCTACCAGTGGCAGCAGGAGAACTTCGTGTACGGTGCTGAAGCCGATCTCGGCTACAATGGCGTCAAGGGTTCCAGCGCCGGCGTCGAAGCCAAGGGCGGCCTGGATGGCTCGCTGCGCGCTCGCCTCGGTTATTCCGTGACGCCGGAAATCCTTCTCTACGGCACCGGCGGTCTTGCGGCCAAGAACCAGAAGATCGACGACGGCGTCTCCAGCGACAGCAAGGCGATGCTCGGCTGGACGGCCGGTGTCGGCACCGACATCAAGATCACCGATAACGTGTTTGGCCGTGTCGAGTACCGCTACACCGACTACGGCGACAAGGACTTCGACAATGTCGGCAACGTCGAGTCGAAGGACAACCGCGTCACCTTCGGCGTCGGTATGAAGTTCTAAGTCGTCCAAGCCACGACACGAAAAAGCCGGGCCTCGCGCCCGGCTTTTTTTGTGGCTGCGCGAAACGGAAGCGGTCACCTCGCGGGTCGCAAATCGTCATGCGCCGGATTGATCCGCTGGCTTTTCCTGGAAGCCGTCATGGGCAGGTATCGACGGCAGCCGCTCGAGCCATGTCATCCGCGAGCGCGTCAAGACCTGCGCATCGGGCTGGTAGTCGTCCGGATTGGTCATGGTGGCGGCGTGAACGTGGATCTCGCGAGGCCATCTGTCCGAGCGGAAATAGAGTCTCGTGCCGCAGGACGGGCAGAAGCCGCGAAAGGTGTTCGGGCTGCTTTCATAGTGGCTGATCTCGCCGATCCAGGCTCAGCTGCTCCGGCCGCATGCCCAGGAAGGCCGTCAACGGGGCGGACGTGGCGCGCCGGCAATCGGCGCAGTGGCAGACCAGATTGCGTGTGATGTCCCCGGAATAGGTCCAGGTGACCGCCTCGCACATACAACGTCCCGTCAGAAACGCCATCGCAATCCTCCCGCCGGCCGCGTTGCCGAGCCGGTTCACGACACCAGTCGATGCAGTGCAAGATAGGCTGCTCCATCAGCTCACATGCGCTTCTTTGCGACCTTGGCTGGCTTCGATTTCAGCGGCAGCGTCTCGACGAAGGCCAGCGCGAGATCGAGCCAGCTGTCGAGATCGGCCTCCGTCGCCGTGCCCTCAGGCGCGACGTGGACGTAGCCCTCCATCGCCCGGCCGCCCATTTCCATTGGGCGGGCATGCGGACGCGCGGCGGCGGTCTCATGCGCCGCTTTGCCGACACGCACCAGCAGTCCTCGCTTCGAGGTACCGATCAGCATGTTGCCGTTGAGCATGAAGCAGGTGCCGCCGAACATCTTCTGTTCAGTGAAGGCGCGCTGGCCGAGAGCCGCGCGCAGGCGCTCGACCATGGGGTCTGGCGCGACGCTGGTTTTGGTGACTGACTTCGCCATGCTCACCACTCCGACTTGGGGAGTATCAGGCAAGCATGGAAGTGGATGGGGTTCAAGCTAGTCTCCCCTTGGGGGAGAAGGGGAAGGCGCCTACGCCGGCACGGCCGGTTTCAGGTCCGGGAACTTCTCGTCGAAGCGCGCCGCCCAGCGGGTCAGCCGGCCGCGGCCTTTTTCCCATTTGCCGGCGAAGCGCAGCGCCAGATAGCCGAGGGTGGCGCGCAGCGCCATCTGGCCGGCGGTGATCTTCTTCGGCAGCTTTGGCGGGTTGGCGTTGAGCAGATCGAGCGCGGTGGTGATCTTCGCCCACTGGCGATCGAGCCAGGGCTGATAGACCATCTCTTCCGGCCGCGTGCGCCGCTCATAGACCATCGACAGCGCGCAATCGCAGATGCCGTCGGCCAGCGCTTCCAGCACCTCGGCCTCGAGCCGCTTGTCGGGATTGCGCGGGAACAGCGCGTTCTTCGATACGCGATTGAGGTGCTGGGTGATGGCGCGGCTGTCGTAGATCGAGCGGCCGTCGTCGAGGACCAGCACGGGGATCTTGCCGAGCGGATTGGCGCCGATCAATTCGGCCGGCTTCTCCTCGGTCTTGACCGGTACGAGGTCGATGGCGATGCCGGCATAGAGCGCGGCCATGCAGACCTTCGAGCTGTAGGGAGAGGTGGAGGCGTAGAGCAGCTTCGGCATGGTCGGGTTCCTGTTTGTGTGCGCGCACTGTTGACCGATCATGGCCGGCAAGACAACGGCCAGTGTCGCGAAACCGGACAGCCAGTGCGCCGGCAACGAATTGCCGGGGAAGCCGAACAACAAAAAAGCTCCCGGAAGTTCTGCCGATGGCAAAGTCCCGGGAGCTTTAGGGGGAGCGTCCGCTCCAGCTTCGCCAGTGGCGCCGAACTGGCGAGAGGGGTACCGACGGCACCCGCCCTCACCTGTCCTTGTCGCGAGCGAAGCTACGCGATTACTTCTTGGCGGCCGGCTTCTTTGCCGGAGCTGCCTTCTTCACTGCAGACGCCGACTTGGCGGCGGCGGCCTTCATCGGTGCCTTGGTGGCGGGCTTGGCCGCGGCCTTGGCTGCAGGCTTCTTGGCGGCAGGCTTCGCTGCTGCCTTGGCGGCGGGCTTCGCCGCTGCCTTGGCGGCGGGCTTGGCTGCGGCCTTGGCGGCGGGCTTGGCCGCGGCCTTTGCGACCGGCTTCTTGGCGGCGGGTTTCGCCGCTGCCTTCACCGGAGCCTTGGCGGCTGCCTTCGGCGCTGCCTTCTTCACTGCAGGTTTCGCGGCAGCCTTCGGTGCCGCTTTCTTTGCCGGCGCTTTCGCCGCCGGCGCCTTGCTTGTCGTCTTTGCCATGCGATGCCCCTTGCGTTTTGCCGGCGATCGTCAGTGATCCGGCATGCTCATGCATATCTGACTCGCGGCTTTCTAGCCAGCGAAGCATTACACTGAATTTCGCAGATTAAATTTCTGTTACGGCGAACGCATGCTCGCAATGATCGGCACAAAAGTCCGCGGAGATTCTTCGTAGCTCGCCGCGAACTTCCGCGAGAGAAATTGAAGCCACGCGACTCATGCGATCTTCTGGTCAAGCGCGGGAACTCTTGCAATGGCGGTGCTCGCGCGAGCTCACGCGAAGGGCTGTCGTATCGGCTTGCTTGATAGAGCGACTGCAGAACAACTCAAAACTTAATGCGAGCTTGTAGCTCATATATATTCAGACCCGATCTAAGTGGCGGGGAAGCAGCATTCGCTGCGGGACAGCGTTCTTCTCTGAGCCGCCGACTTTCGTCACTCGGCAAGCCAAACCGTTGGCTTTCCGTCCGCTGCGCGGACCGCTCCGCAACCCTCACTTTGGTAGAGATTGGCCGTTGCGCCGGCTTTCGTCAGTCGCCAATGCTGCAGGGTTGAATGGCGCGCGAAGGAATGCCGTGTCTTCCGCCCCGCGCAGCCGCTTTTCCCTTGAAATATAAAGGCTTTCGGGCCGTCACAGCCCGGCCGGCTCTGACACCAACTGCAGCCTTCGCGACGGCTCGGTCCGATGGAGATGGACGGCAAATGTGTCCCAGGGCGGAGTGACGGCGATTTGCGCGAGGATGCGGCCGATCTCGCCGCGATGATAGCCGCCGTGGATGACGACATGGGTCAGCATTTCCTGGCGCGACATCATCGCCTTGTCGCCATCGGTGAAGATGAACGGGACGAGCTCCGCCAGAAGTTGCGGCGTTACCGCATCGAGATAGTCGCGATACCAGCGGTCCATCGCTTCGACATCGGCGCGCAGCGCATCGAGCGACGGCGTGTCCTCGGTGTTGTCGGAAACATAGCCGTGGCGCGTGCCGGAAAGATACGCGGCGAATATCTTCGACACGACGAGATTGTGATTGAGCAGACGGATCGCTGCGTGGCGCTCGCTTGCGTGCGCTTGCGCGAGGTCTGCGAGACTTTCAAGCAGCTCGGCGTTGGCCCAGGCCTGATAGTCGAAGAGGCTGCGAAGCAGGGAAAGCGCGCACATCGCCGTTGTTCCTTTTTGTGAAAATGTGAGTATCTTGTTTATATTCTCGCGAGGCGGAACAAACATGTCTACTCGCATTGCCAAGCCGCGCATGCGCATGCGCAAGGTGCCGCGCCAGGCGCGTTCACGGGCGACCGTCGAAGCGATCATCGAGGCGGGTGCTCATGTTCTGAGCGAGCTCGGATGGGCAGGCTTCACCACCAACAAAGTGGCCGAGACGGCCGGCGTCAGCATCGGCTCGCTCTATCAATATTTTCCAGACAAGCTGTCGCTGCTCGAAGCGATCCGTCGCCGCCATTTCGATCAGGTGCTGTCGGTGATCGCCGAATCAGCCGAAGGCGGCAAGCCGCTCAGGCGATTCGCGCAGGAGCTGGTGCGCGGCATGATCGAGGCGCACAGCATCCATCCGACGCTGCATCAGGTGCTGCTCGACGAGGCGCCGGGCGATCGCGGCTCACGCGCCGCGCATGCCTCGTTCCAGACCCGCTATCTCGAACACTACACGGCCGCCGTGGCGCAGTACCGCAGGCGCCGGAAAGACGTCGAGACGATCGCGCGCGTGCTGTCCTCGGCGGTCGAGGGCGTGATCCACAATGCGGCGCGACGGGACATGCTGGATGCGCCGGAACTGCGCAAGCAACTCGTCGAGCTGATCTGCGCCTATCTTTCCGGCGCGCGGACAGGATAGCCGCGCCTAGCGCAGCACGCGGCAGCGGCCGTTGTAGACCATCCAGCGGTCGAAGCCCGAGACGCAGAATTCGACATTGTCGCCGATCGATGCGAAGCCCTGGCCCTCCTCGATCAGGTACCAGATGGTACGGGCGCGGCCGTCGGACAGGCTGACCGTGGCGCCGCAATAGCGGCGGCCGATCGGCCATTCCTCGCTGGCCGGCAGGTAGCGGTGCTGGTGGATGCGGCTGAAATCGGTGATCGCGACATCCGGCAGATGCGGGACGTGACGCACCTGATAGGCGAAACGGTTGGTGATCTTGTTCAGCACCCAGGCCTCGCCGCAGACGCCGCTGTCCTCGTCGGAATAGACGGCGAGGTCGGCGGCATGCGCCGCCTGGGTGAAGCCAAGCGATGTGCCAAGCGGCGTGCAGAGCGAGATCAGCGCGGCAAGAGCGGAACGAGCGAAGCGAGTCATGGCAGCCTCTCGAGATCGATTGTGCACACTGTGCGGATTCGCTTGGCGGCGGTCAAGCGATTGCGACGGCAATGGTTTCCGAGGCGTGGCCGCCGGCATCGGCGGCCGATCCCAGCCGGCGCAGGCCATCCCATCCGCTCGCGCCAACGGGCTGGGTGGAAGCCACGCCGCGCGGTCAGTGCCCTACTCGCCCGCCAGCCAGTCCAGCGTCCAGCGCGACGGCTGCGCGACTGCCGTCACCTTGTGCAGGGCCGGCAGCAGGATCCGCAACTCGCCTTCCAGCGTGAACGGCGGATTGACCACTACCATGCCGCTGCCGTCGAGGCTGGGCTCAGTTGATGCCGGCCGGATCTCGAAGCCGATGTCGAGCAGTTTCGGGATGCCCGTCTCCTTCAGCGCCGCCCTGAACGCCGCGACCGCCTTGCGGTCCTTGATCGGATACCAAAGCGCGTAGATGCCACCCGGCCAGCGCCGGTGCGCTCTCGACAGCCCGTCGACGATGCGGGAGAACTCCCCTCCCTCCTCGAAGGGCGGATCGACGAGCACGAGGCCCCGCTTCTCCTTCGGCGGCAGGTGCGCGCCGAGCGCCAGCCAGCCGTCGAGCTCGATCACCCTTGTCTGGAAATCGCCGGCGAAGACCGCCTTCAGCCGTTCCGCGTCGTGCGGATGCAGTTCGATCGCCGTCAGCCGGTCCTGTTTGCGCAGCAGGTGCCTGGCGATCAGAGGCGAGCCGGGATAGTTCTTCACCCCGCCCTCGGGGTTCAGGGCGCGAATGGCCTCGAGATAGGGCGCCAGCAGGGCGGTGACCTTGGCATCCAGATCCGCGTCGACCAGCCGGCCGATGCCGCCCAGCCATTCGCCTGTCTTCTGAGCTTCCACCGACGACAGGTCGTAGCGGCCGATGCCGGCATGGGTGTCGATGACGCGGAAGGCCTTGTCCTTCTGCTTCAGATAGTCGAGCAGACGCGTCAGCACGACATGCTTGACGACATCGGCGAAGTTGCCGGCGTGGTAGGCGTGGCGGTAGTTCATGCCGCCCTCAATTCGACGAACCGCCGCGGCCCCAGCGCGGCGGTGGCGGCTGTGAGTTGGGGTTCTGTGGCCTGCCGCCGCGACCGCCGAACGCGAAGGAAAGCACCAGCCCGACCAGCCCGACGCCCATCACCGCGTAGCCGACCGGCCGTGCCCGCTCGTCGATGGCGCCGGCTTCTGCGCGCAGCACGAGATCGACCGCCCGGATCGGGATACCCTCGGCATCGCCCGGACCGACGGTAAAGAGATAGGGGCCGGGGCTGACCGCCTGGATCACGCCCGCCTCGTCACGGAAGATCTTGTCCGGCAGTTGCGGGCTTGCCTGGCGCGGATTGTCGGAATGACTGAACTGGAGCGTCGAGGCGAGCGCGGTGCGGCCGCCGGTGGCGGCGGTCAGCGTCAGCACGGTGCGCTGTTGCGAGACGATGCGCTCGGCCCGCGCCGTGAGGTCGACCAACACCCTCAGCGGCGCGTCGCGCGCGGCGAGCGGCACCGTCACCGGCCGGAAGCGGCCCTGCTCATACACCCGCCAGGTGCCGATCTCGTGGCCGGAGAAATTGCTCATCGCCCAGGGATAGAGGACGCCGATGGCGACGCCGGCGAGGAGGACAAGAACGAAAAGGAAGCGCATCGAAGGCCTTGGCTAGCTAATTCCCGTGGCCGCGAGCGCTTCCACCTTTTGCGGTCGCGGCCCGAGCACCATCGCGAATCCGCTCCATTTCGTCCAGCAGCATCTCCAGGCCGAGATCGAAGGTCTTGTCGAAACCGGCGGTGCCGAAATAGGCCCCGGCCGCCACGACGCTGGGAAAATCACGGGCAAGCTCTTCGTTGCTGACGGTGGTGACCGCCGACGGGCCTTTGGCGTAGCCCGCGGTCTCATCGAGGATCGCCCCCATCAGATAGTAGCCAGCGGCGCGAAACAGCCGGGCGCTAAGCTCGGGACCGAATCCGCCCGCCTCGAATACGCCGATGATGC
>NZ_RZOJ01000309.1:0-7147 GCF_003998845.1 Mesorhizobium sp. M4A.F.Ca.ET.022.05.2.1
CCATATGGGCAAGCCGCACCGGCAGCGCGAGCTTGCGCATGGCGGCACCGGCGTCGGTGAGACGCCCGGCGTCGTCGATGGCATGCAGGGCGACCAGCAAGGCCCTCGCTTCGTTGAGCGCCGGAACCGGTGGCAGATCGAGGAAGGACAGGCTCGTGGGATCGGCGACGCCGAAGGCTGCGCAGTCGAGCAGCAGGCCGGAAAGATCGGCCTCGAGGATTTCAGGCGGGGTGAAGGCGGGAAGTGCCGCGGTCTGCTCGGCCCGCCACAGCCGGATGGCCACGCCTGCTTGCGTGCGGCCGGCGCGGCCGGCTCGCTGGTCGGCGGAAGCCCGGCTGACGCGCACCGTCTCCAGTCTGGTCAGGCCGCTGGCCGGCTCATAGCGCGGCAGCCGCGACAGGCCGGAATCGATGACGACGCGCACGCCGTCGATGGTGATTGAGGTCTCGGCGATCGAGGTCGCCAGCACCACCTTGCGGCGGCCCGGCGGCGACGGCCTGATCGCCGCGTCCTGCGTCTTGTTGTCGAGCTGGCCATAGAGCGGCACGATGTCCGTGTCGGCACTGATGCGATCCCGCAGCCGCTCTGCGGTGCGCTCGATCTCGCGCTGGCCGGGCAGGAAAGCGAGCAGGCTGCCGCTTTCCTCGGCAAGCGCCGTACGGATCGCCATGGCCATGGCGTCCTCGATCGCCGTGCCCGGCGACCGCTGGTCATAGCGAATGTCGACCGGGAAGGCGCGGCCCTCGCTCTCGATCACCGGCGCGCCTGACAAGAGTCTGGCCATGCGCGCGCCGTCGAGCGTCGCCGACATGACCAGCAGGCGCAGGTCCGGCCGCAACGCGCCCTGCACGTCGAGCGCCAGCGCCAGGCCGAAATCGCCGTCGAGCGAGCGCTCGTGGAACTCGTCGAAGATGACGGCGGAGACGCCGGGCAGTTCGGGATCGTCGAGGATCATGCGCGAGAGAACACCCTCGGTGACGACGAGGATTTTCGTCCGCGCCGAGGTGCGGTTCTCCATGCGCATGGCATAGCCGACGGTTCCGCCGGGTTCCTCGCCGAGCAACTCGGCCATACGGCGGGCGGCGGCGCGAGCGGCGAGCCGGCGCGGCTCGAGCAGGATGATCCTGCCCGCGCCGAGCCACGGCGCGTCGAGCAGCGCCAGCGGCACCAGAGTCGTCTTGCCGGCGCCGGGCGGCGCCACCAGCACGGCGCTGCTCTTCGTCGCCAGCTCTTCGCCAAGAGCCGGCAGCACGGCGGAGACCGGAAGCTCCGGCAAGGGGTTGGTCTTCATCACGCCCGCATATCAGCGCCCATGGCCAGCACGCAACAACGCGCTGACGGCCACCTCAAAGCCTGATGCGCGAAAATGGATTCCAGCGCACCGTGCCCAGCCGCACCTCCTCGCGCACCATGGTGAGCAAGCCGGAGGCGCCGACTACGGCGAGGCCGATGAGCGACAGCACGTCCGGATATTCGTGGAAGAACAGCGCGCCCAGGATCACGGCCCAGACAATCTGCGAATAGTGCATCGGCGCGATGCGGTTGGCCGGCGCGTATTTGGCGGCGAGCAGTTGCATCAGTTGCCCGCCGGCGGTGAAGGCGCCGGCCATGGCCAGCCAGGCGAACTGCACGGGGTTCGGCAACGCGAAGGCGGCGGTAGCGGCACCAGCTCCGTTGAACAGCAGGCCGTAGCCAACCAGGACACCGAGCATGGACGTGCGCTTCTCCTGCTGGGCAAGCGAGCGCATCAGGATGACGCTGGTGGCGGCGAGAAAGGCATTCACGAAGGCGGCCAGATGGCCAAGGTTCAATTCGCGAAAGCCTGGCCGCACCACCAGCATCACTCCGGCGAAGCCGGCGACCACGGCCAGCCAACGCCACGGGCCGACCTTTTCCTTCAGGATGACGGTCGACAGGACGGTGACCAGCAGGGGCGCCAGGAAGATCAGCGCGTAGACTTCGGCCAGCGGAATGTGGGTGAAGGCGTAGACGCTGAGCACGCCGGAGGCGATGCCGCACCAGGCCCGGGCCTGCACGGCCCATGGCCGCTTCATGCGCCAGAAATCACGCCAACGCTCGTTTGCCGGACGGGTGAAGAAAAGGAGACAGCCGGCAAACAAGGTGACGAAGAAGCCGATCTCGAAGACGGTGAACTGTCCGCCCAGGCTCTTGATAACGGCATCGCTGCCCGAATAGCTTGCATAGGCGAGCAGGGCGAGCAGGATTCCGTTCGGCACGTTTTTCCATTTCCGGGGAGAGAAGAGTGAAAGTATTGGCGCTCGGCGCGCATCCGGACGACATTGAGATATTCATGTTCGGTACGATGGCCGCCTATGCCGCGCTAGGCGCAGAACTGACTTTCGCCATAGCCACGGACGGCGCCAAGGGCGGCAAGGGCGCTCCGGCAACCCTTGCCCGCGCGCGCCGCGAGGAAGCGACGGCGGCGGCAGGGCTGCTTGGCGTCGTCCCGCGCTTCCTCGACTTTCCCGACGGGGCGCTCGTGGCCGACGCCGCCCTGATCGGCGCGCTGAGGACGCTGATCGGCGAGGTGAAGCCCGATCTCGCCATCACCCATGCGCCGAACGACTATCATGGCGACCACCGTGCGCTGTCGGACGGCGTGCGCATCGCGGCATCGTTCGCGGTGCCGGTGCTGCATGCCGATACGCTTGGCGGCACCGGCTTTTCGCCGACGCATTACGTCGACATCTCCGGCCATGCCGGGATCAAGGCTGACGCGATCCGGGCGCATCGCTCGCAAGACCCCGAGCGCTTCGTCGAGGCATCGCGGACGCTGAACGCCTTCCGCGCCAGCCAATGCAACGGCGCCTCGGGTGCGCTTGCCGAAGCCTTCCGCTTCGAGCCGGTCTTCCCCTTCGCCGACATCCGCGCCCTGCTGCCGCCGGCGCCGCCGATCCGGCCAGTGACGGTGAGTTCGAAGACCGTGCAGCAAGCGGGCTGACAACGAACGGCCGGAACGGTCGGCGGTTATTTTCCAACGATTTCAAGCGTGCCTTCCGCCATGTTGCGGCGCAGCAACGAATTCGCTTGCGTTGTTTAGTAAAAAGAGCATCACTAAACAAATTACTAAACATCCGGCGCTCAGCGCACCGTCACGTTTAGGCCCCCGGAGGAGCGGGGGTTGAGGGCTCTTGAAACCGTCATCCGGACGCGTTTCGCAAATGGGAGGAAGGCATGAAATCGACCTTGAAACTGGCGTTGGGTCTGGCCTCGGCGATCACCGCGTCGACCGCCGTCTCGAACGCCGCGCATGCGGAAGACCTGACGCTTTGCTGGGCCGCCTGGGACCCGGCCAACGCACTCGTGGAACTGTCCAAGGACTTCACCAAGGAAACCGGCATCGGCATGAAGTTCGAGTTCGTGCCGTGGACCAACTATGCCGACCGCTTCCTCAACGAGCTCAACTCGCACGGCAAATTGTGCGACCTGATAATCGGCGACAGCCAGTGGATCGGCGGCGCCGCCGAGAACGGCCACTATGTCAAGCTGAACGACTTCTTCGACAAGGAGAAGATCAGCATGGACGACTTCGTGCCGGCGACCGTGGTCGGCTATTCGGAATGGCCGAAGAACACGCCGAACTACTGGGCACTGCCGGCCATGGGCGACGTCGTCGGCTGGACCTACCGCAAGGACTGGTTCTCCAAGCCGGAGCTGCAGAAGGAATTCAAGGAGAAGTACGGCTGGGATCTCGGTCCGCCGGCGACCTTCGATCAGCTGAAGCAGGTCGCCGAATTCTTCCAGAAGCGCGAGATCGACGGCAAGACGGTCTATGGCGCCTCGATCTATACCGAGCGCGGCTCGGAAGGCATCACCATGGGCGCCATGGACGTGCTCTACAGCTTCGGCTTCCAGTATGAGAATCCGAAGAAGCCCTACGAGATGGAAGGCTTCGTCAACTCCGAGAAGTCGGTGAAGGGTCTGGAGTTCTACAAGGCGCTCTATGATTGCTGCACCCCGCCCGGCGCCTCGAACAGCTATATGGGCGAAGGCGTCGACGCCTTCAAATCCGGCCAGGTGGCGATGCACATGAACTTCGCCTTCACCTGGCCTGGCCTGCAGAAGGACGAGAATGTCGGCGGCGACAAGATCGGCTATTTCGCCAATCCCAAGGGTCCCGACGGCGACCAGTTCGCCCAGCTCGGCGGCCAGGGCATCTCGGTGGTCTCCTATTCCGACAAACAGGAATCGGCGCTGAAATACATCAAGTGGTTCGCCAACAAGGACGTGCAGGCCAAGTGGTGGTCGCTGGGCGGCTATTCCTGCCTTAACGCGGTGGTCAAGGACCCGAAGTTCCCGGCCAGCCAGCCCTATGCGCAGACCTTCCTCGACTCGATGGCCATCGTGAAGGACTTCTGGGCCGAGCCGAGCTACGCACCACTGCTGCAGGCCTCGCAGAAGCGCTTCCATGACTATGTCGTGGCCGGCCAGGGTTCGGCCAAGGACGCGCTCGACGGCCTGGTCAAGGACTGGACGCAGGTGTTCCAGGACGACGGCAAGATGTAAGGCTCCTCCCGGGCCAGACCGCAGCGTCCCGTGCCGCCCTTGGCACGGGACGCAGTTCAGATAAATTCCATCGCAGAGACATCCAAGTGACCGATGCAGGACTGACCATGCTCAATCGGACTGCGGACAACGTTGCCCGGGCCACGCCGGAGCCGTTGGCCCGCCGGGTCCGGGGCATCAGCGACAAGGGCCTCGCCTGGCTGTTCATCTCGCCGACGATCCTTTTGCTGCTCGCCATCAACATCTTCCCGCTGTTCTGGGCGATCTATCTGTCCTTCACCAACTACCGCGCCAACCGCCCGAACGAGGTGGTGAAGAACCTGGGGCTTGCCAACTACAAGCGCATCCTGACCGACCAGGACATCTGGATCGCCATGCAGACGACGGCGCATTTTGTCTTCTGGACCATCCTCCTGCAAACGGTGATCGGCTTCACGCTGGCCTGGCTGATCGACCGCAAGTTCCGCGGCCACGCCTTCTGGACGACCATCATCCTGGTGCCGATGATGCTGTCGCCGGCGGTGGTCGGCAATTTCTGGCGCTTCCTCTACGAGCCGCAGATCGGCCTGTTCTCCTATGTCATCTCCTTCGTCACCGGCATTCCGCCGACGAATGTGCAAATGCTGTCGAACGTCGACCTGGCGCCGTGGTCGATCATCATCGTCGACACCTGGATGTGGACGCCTTACGTGATGCTGATCTGCCTCGCCGGCCTGCGCTCGATCCCCGAATACATCTACGAGGCGGCCGAGGTCGACCGCGCCTCCAACTGGCGCCAGTTCTGGTCGATCACGCTGCCGATGGCGCTGCCCTTCATCATGCTGGCGGTGCTGTTCCGTGGCATCGAGAACTTCAAGATGTTCGACATGGTCAATCTCTTGACTGGCGGCGGGCCGGGCTCGACCACCGAGGTCGCGTCGATCACGCTGAAGCGGCAGGCCTTCGAGAGCTGGCGCACCGGCTATTCCTCGGCCTTCGCCATCATCCTGTTCGTCGCCGTGTTTGGCCTGGCCAACATCTACGTCAAGGCGCTCAACAAGGTGAAGCAGAGATGAGCCTGACATCAGCCCATTCCGTCGTCGCGCCCTCGGCGAATTCGAAGCTGGTCGCCGGCACGATCATCGTCGCCTATGCGCTGATCTCGATCGTGCCGCTGCTGTGGATCTTCGCCACCAGCTTCAAGACGCCGCCGGATTCGATCGCCTATCCGCCGAAGATCGTGTTCCAGCCGAGCATCGAGGGGTATTGCAACCTGTTCACGACGCGCACCCGGCAGACGCCGGAATACATCAACTCGCTCGGACCGGCGACCGGCTTCTGCGACGAGACGGTGCGCAAGCGCAACATGGTGATCGCGGGGCCGTCGAACTTCTTGCCGCGCTTCGTCAATTCGCTGATCATCGCCTTCGGCTCGACCTTCTGCGCGGTGTTCCTCGGCACGCTGTCGGCCTACGGCTTCTCGCGCTTCAAGGTGCCGCTCGCCGACGACCTTCTGTTCTTCATCCTGTCGACGCGCTTCATGCCGCCGATCGCGGTCGCCATCCCGATCTACCTGATGTACCGCGAGATCGGCCTCTCCGACACCGCGCTCGGCATGATCCTGCTCTACACCGCGGTCAACGTCTCGCTCGCCGTGTGGCTGCTCAAGGGCTTCATCGACGAGATCCCGCGCGAGTATGAAGAAGCGGCGATGATCGACGGCTATACCAGGCTGCAAGCCTTCTGGCGCACCGTGCTGCCGCAGGCGACCACCGGCATCGCCGCGACCGCCATCTTCTGCCTGATCTTCGCCTGGAACGAGTACGCGTTTGCCGCGCTCCTGACCTCCGGCACGGCACAGACCGCGCCGCCCTTCATCCCGACCATCATCGGCGAGGGCGGCCAGGACTGGCCGGCGGTGGCCGCGGGCACGACGATCTTCCTGGTGCCGATCCTGGTCTTCACCATCCTGCTCCGCAAGCAGCTCTTGCGCGGCATCACCTTCGGCGCGGTGCGCAAATGATGAACAGTCAGCAAGTGTGGAACCAGCGCTGGGGCAGCGTCCCTTCTCCCCGTTCACGGGGAGAAGATGCTGGCAGGCAGATGAGGGCCAGCGCCGACATATGTCTCAATGAGGGGCGTTTGCGCCGCCCCTCATCCGACCCTTCGGGCCACCTTCTCCCCGTGAACGGGGAGAAGGAAGGCGGTGTCGCATGAGCCGCACTGTTGTCTCCAAGCGCTCCTCATGGCCTCGCTGGGCAAGGCGCGGCCTGCTGGAGAACATCGCCACCGCTATTATCGCCATCGGCTTCCTGATGCTGTTCCAGCCCTTCGCGCTGTCGCTCTACACCTATTCCTTCATCACCATGCTTGCAGGCACCTTGATGTTCATCATCGTCTCGAAATTCCCGGAGTAGGACGATGGCCGAAATCCGCGTCCAACATCTTAGGAAAGCCTTCGGCGATTTCGTCGCCGTGCAGGATTCCAACTTCGTCGTCGAGGACGGCGAGTTCTTCGTCATGCTCGGACCGTCGGGCTGCGGCAAGACCACTACCTTGCGCATGATCGCCGGGCTTGAGTTGCCGACCGGCGGCAAGATCCTGCTCGGCGGCGAGGACGTCACGATGCGCCGGGCGCGGG
>NZ_RZOJ01000030.1:0-31149 GCF_003998845.1 Mesorhizobium sp. M4A.F.Ca.ET.022.05.2.1
GTGCGGTACTGGTCCTGGCGATTGGCGGTGAGCACCCGGCCATAGGTCGTCGCGCGCGAGCGGAACGGCCGCAGCGCCACGAACATCAGCACGCCGATGAGGATGGCGAACGAGGTCATCACCGGCGAGATGAACAGCGACACCGCGAGATAACCGGCCAGTAGCACGGCGGTTTGCACCAGCATCAGCAGCGAGAAGGCGGCGGCCTGTATGCGATCGATGTCGCCGGTCAACGCATGATCGAGATCAGAACTGCGTGTGCGCGCGAAAATGCCCCAGCGCGCTCTGCCGATGGCCTCGAACAGATCCATGCGCAGGCGGTTGACGAAGTCATAGAGCAGCCGCGCCATATAGACGGACTTGAAGCGGTTGAAGCCTGCCTGCAGCGCGACGAGGCCGACGAGCAGGCAAAGCACCGTCGCCAGCCCAAGCGTCCCGCCAGGCACCAGCCAGTACAGGACAGGGTTGTCAGGCAGCCTGATCGCGAAATCCTGGTCGGATCTGCCGATAAGATGCAGCAGCGGGACGAGCAGCAGGATCGAGATGCCTTCGGTCAGGCTGCCCAGGATGAGGAAGACGAGCGCGATCCATGTCCGCCGCCCGCCGATCCGGGCCATAACGGCGCCGAAGCCGGCAATATCCCGAACCAGCGACAGGCGAAGGATTTTGGCCATGGCCCGTCTCACTCCGGCCTGTTGCCGGACGCCAGGTCCCGTTCGATCAGCGCGACAGCCTCGCCGATCCGGTTCAGCCCGGCCGGCACTTCGAGGCGATGCACGCCGATCCGGTTGGCCAGCCCCGCGCATTGGCGAAGATGCATGGCGGCGAAATCGCCGACCAGCGCGGCGCGGCCGAAGCGCGTCACGTAGGAGAATTTGATGAGTGCCGACAAGGCGCCAGGCCCCGCATGGGGCGAGATCGCCGCCCTGTCGCGGCGCTGGAGAATGTAGATCCGCGTTGCCGCAACCGCGCCGCGGGCAAATCCGCCATGCAGGCGGTGCTGCGCCTTGTCGATGGCCGGATGCGCCTGCGGGCGGATTTCCGCTTGCCGGATCGGGATGGCGGCGGCGGCATCGGCGGCGAGCTTCAGCTGCGGAAAGGCGGGAATGATCACCGGTCCGTCCGGCCTCGACATATCCACCGCCACGACATCGTCGGTCAGCAACCGGTGCCCGGCGCTGATCATCGCGCTGGCCGTAGTCGACTTGCCGGCGCCCTTGTCGCCCATGAAGATCGCGCTCCTGCCGCCGACGGCGATCGCACTGGCATGCAGCACGAGCAGGCCGCGCTGGTGCAGAAGCAGCGCCATGACCGGCCCCAGCAGCGGGAAGGCGATCAGCTGGTCGTCGATGCCGGGCACGGGCTCGATGTCGATGCGGCGGGCATCGCTGATCAGGAAAGCGCCGACCGCCTCCCAGGCGAGATACTGCCGCGCCGGCTCGAAGCGAAAGGCGGTTCCGGCCACGAGCTGGGGTCCTGGATGGTCGATCGGGCCCACCGTGATCACAATGTCTGGCTCGGCCGGCGCCGTGGCTTCCAGTTCGGGCAAGGCCACCTCCGACCTAATCGTCAGCCCATAGGCCCGGTAGAAGCGGCGTTCCCGGCCGCTCTTTTCGACCGGCTCAGCCGAATTCTGACGGAGTGCGGGCGCGAGCGAACCGTTGAACGACATCATGCGTGGCTCCCGCCGATTTTGACCTGGCGCAGCCAGAGCGACAGCGAGGTCGAGCGCCAGACATATTGCACGTCCAGCGGCTCCGCCTCGTGCGGCCGCCGCAGGATGCGGGCATAGGCGGCGGTCACCTCCGGCAGGTTGACATAGGGCTCAATCAGGCCGGCGTCCGACACCAGCACCCTGTCCAGCAGGTCGCGGTGGTTGCCGACCATGCCCTTGACTAGGTTGGCCGTGAAATCGATCTTGTCGCGCCGCCACTGCACTTCGGGCGGCAGAATGCCGTCCATGGCGCGGCGCAGCACGTAGCGGCCGAAGCCGCTGCTCAGCTTCTCCTTGCCCGGCAGCGCCAGGCAGAACTCGACCAGCGGCTTGTCCCAGAACGGATAGCGCGGCTCGACGCCGAAATTGGCGGCGGCCTTGTCGAGCACCTCGAAGGCGTGCGGCACCAGCCCCGTCGACAGGATCCAGCGATGCGTCAGCGCCTCGCTGGCGCTGACGCTGGAGGGCATGTAGCCGGCCCTGTGGAACCGTTCGGCGAGCTCGGTTCGCCGGGCAAGCTCCGGGTTGACCAAGCCGCCCCAGCCACGCGGCGCAGGCGCCGGCCCGCGCCGCAGCCTGCCGAGGACGCGATTGGCCATCCCCATCAGTTTCGCGATCCGCCAGGCCGGCCCGTAGACGGTCAGGAATTTGAAGTACATGCCGAGCATGCCGTCGCCATAGGTATTCGAGGCGCCGCGCAATTCCCGCCA
Source organism: Mesorhizobium sp. M4A.F.Ca.ET.022.05.2.1 (assembly GCF_003998845.1). Taxonomy (NCBI): domain Bacteria; kingdom Pseudomonadati; phylum Pseudomonadota; class Alphaproteobacteria; order Hyphomicrobiales; family Phyllobacteriaceae; genus Mesorhizobium; species Mesorhizobium sp. M4A.F.Ca.ET.022.05.2.1. Next base: position 2,425 of record NZ_RZOJ01000030.1, read on the forward strand.
CAGCTCCATCCACCTGCCGGCATCGGCCAGCTCGTGCAGATGGCCGTGGCCTTGCGACACCACCTCGTCGCCGCCATGGCCGTCGAGCAGCACCTTCATGCGCTGCGCGCCGGCGGTCCGGTAGATGCTGCGGGTCAGCGACAGGCCAGGCGCCAGGAACGTGCCTTCCTGCTCCTCCAGGATGCGCTCGAACTCGGCGAAGGGCGCATAGTTGCCCACGCTGATCAGCGTGCTGTCGAGGCCTGGCCTTTCAAGCACGGCGTCGATGAAAGGCTTCTCGTCCATCGAGGAGCCTTTCTCGAAGATCAGCGAGAAGGTCGGCAGTCCGGGCTTGCGCGTCGCGGCTCTCGCAAGCCCGGCCACGCAGGCGATTGAGGAGGAATCGAGGCCGCCGCTCAGCATCGCGCCGACCGCATCGGTTCCGCGCATGCGATTGTGGACCGACTGCTTGAACAAATGTCCGAACTCCTCGGCGGCATCCGACCGGAGCGGCCGTCCCGAGGGTTGGATCTGCCAGTAGCGGCGCAGCACCACCTGGCTGTCCGTCACCGTCAGGCTGTGGCGGGCCGGCAAGCGGAAGATGTCGGGGTAGGCGGTGGATTGCGGATCATCCGTCAGCCCGGCCAGGAAGCCGGAAATCTGGTGCTCGCTGATGCGCGCGCTGGTGTCGTCGAGGCCAAGGATCGGTCCGATCTCCGAGGCGAAGGCGAAACGCCGGTCGCTCGCGTGATAATAGAAGGGTTTGACGCCGAAATGGTCGCGGGCGCAAAACAGCGCCCGGCGTTCGCTGTCCCAGATGGCGAAGGCAAAGTCGCCTTGCAGATGGGTGGGGCTGGCATCCCCCCAGGTGAGATAGGCGCGCATCACAAGCATGGCGTCGGCGACCGACTTGTCCCGGATGCCGAGCCGCGCCAGCAATTCGTCGCGATTGTCCAGCCGGCAGTCGGCGGTGATCGCCAGCCTGCCGCCGGCCATCGTCAGCGGACCCGGCCCGGCTTCGTCGGTCGTGTTCAGCCAGGCATGGCCGAGGGCTATCGCCGTGTCCGACCACCACGAGGCGCCGTCACGGGCGCGATGCCGCATGCGCGCCAGCATTTGCTGGATGTCGGCGGCGGTGGCGGGTTTGCCAGCCCGTCTGGACAGGATTCCGGCGACGCCGCTCATCGTTCACTGACCGTGGTCGACGAGATGGGCAAACCCGGCAAGGGAGCCGCCAAGCACGATCTGATTGCCGCTCATCAGCCAGGCATGCGCTTTCAGTTCGGCTCCGGTGTCCTGCGCGATGCCGATGCGTATTCTCGAGGTGTTGCCTTGGCGGGCGAGGAGGTACTGGCCCGACAATGCCTGGGTCAGGCAGCTCGCATGGGGAACAAGGCGGGCCGCGGCCGCGACGCCCCAGGCGACGCGTCTCAGATCGGCGACGCTGGCCGCCTCGCGCGCGTCAAGCCGGGTCACCAGGCGGCGAACGCGGTTGAAGGAAAACAGCGTCAGCCCCAGCCGCACGGCGGCGACCACCACAATGCAGCGCGCCAGGAAGAGCATCTCCGCACCGCTGAGCGAGAGGAGCCTAGATAAGTTCCTCATGGTGGAGCCTCGCAAGCCCTGCCGCGGCCAGGCCTTTCAACAGTCCATCGACGTCGGCCTTGCAGCGCGCTGGATCGACGTCGTAGCGCGTGAGCACCGCGGCGCGGATGTCGGCAACCGGGCGCGGCTCCTGGATCAGTTCCCAGATATAGGCGCCGACACTGTTCAGGCTGTAATAGATGTTGGTTTGCAGATTGAGCAGCGCCAGTCCGTTGCCGAATTCGCAAGCCACGGCGTCGCTGGTGGCTGTTACGCGGTCTCGATCCGCCGGATCCCACGTCATCCTAAAACCTCGCTACAAAACGCTACGCTTCGTCAGTTCCAGGAAGGGATCGATCGGCATCAGCCGAGTCGCCCCGAGAGGTCATCGTTGAGATGCCCAGGGCCTTGTGCCGGTCCGGTCGCGGCCTCAGGCAGGAAGCCGGGGGATTGGGCCCCCGGCTTCCCGAGAAGACGTATTCGGAGCCCCAACTTTGCGCCCCGGAACACAATCAAGCTCAAGAGAACGTAAGCTGGTCGAAAGGCGTATGCGCAGGGAATGCTGCGTCGAGCGCCGTCGTGCCCGAGCCGCCCTGCGTGATCGTTTCGATCGAACCGTGAACCGTCAGGCTCGGCGTCTCGTACTCTTGCTTTTCAACATTCTGTTCCATTTTACTCTCCGGTAAGGACTGGAAACGGCCTGTCGAGTGCCGGCAGCACATTGCTATGCTGCAACGCAATAGCTGCATGGCACCCTAAATGAGTCAAGCATGATTTACCAACCATTAATCAATTCTTGGTTGCGCCTGCCTTGGTTGGTGATCAAGCCTTTTGCAGGCATATCCTTGCTATGCCCTGCAAAGGGAGTTCAACGCCGAGTCGGCGGCGCCAATTTAAGCATTTGATTTAATTATTATAAGTCCTTCTTGACTCAAAATGCTCGCATTATAGGAATGAAGAATTTGTGCCGGATGCGCCCGAATTCGTGTCGAATCGCAGGCTCGAACTGGGTCGCCTGTCGAGTTGCCCAAGTGCCGCCCATGTAAACGCTGTGGTTGCAGGACTCCGCCGCGACAAAGCAATGCTGGACGGCTGCGGCGATTTTGGCGATGCTTTTCTTCGCAGTTGCAATATAACACGCTGGGCGGATTTTTTGCGAGGACCTTGTCGGGAATGGCCGTGCAGGAAAGTGCTTACCAGAGGCTACGCGCCGCCGACTGCGCCGACGAAGTCGACTACGTTCAGGTGTGCCTGAGGCTGTTTTTCGCGCCCGGCCCGGGTGCGGTGGCAGTCGGCGTGCAGGCGCCGTCCATCTCCACCGCCGTGGTTGCCGACATCGCCAGGCTGAACAAGGTTGCGATCTTCGTGCTCAAGGCCTTGTCCTATACCAAAGCCGGCGAAGCGCCGTCCGAACTGCTCGGCTGGCTCGACACTTACCGTCGCCGCACGGTCTCGATGAATTCGTCCGGCATCATGGATTCCTTGGCCATTCATCAGGCGCTGCGCGAAAGGCATATCGATTTCGTTTTCCTGAAAGGGCCGTTCCAGCAGCAGTTGCTCTATGGCGATCACTTCATGAAGCCGTCGGGCGATGTCGACATCCTCGTCTCGCAGGCCGGCTTTGCAAAGGCGCGCGAGGCGCTGCGCGCGATGGGCTACGAGGTCGCCGGCAAGTCGCGTTCGCTGTGGTGGCTGCGTTTCCTCGGCGAGCAACACATGATCCGTGGCGATGACGCCAGGCCGTCCACCGTCGACCTCCACTACCGGCTGCAGCAGCCCGGCTCGCCGAGCCCGCGTGACACCGACGGCTTCCTGCGGCGCAGGCGCGAGGTCGGGATCGCCGGCAATCATGTGCCTTTCATTTCGGCTTCCGATACGCTGCTCTTGTCCTGCATCAGCGTCGCCAAGGCCTTCTTCAACCGTGAGCCCTGCGCCGGCTATGTCTGCGATGTCAGGGCCAGTGCCGGCCGCCTCGGCGAAGCCGAACAGCGGGACCTGCTCGACTACGCGGCCGGGCAGGGGCTGGAGGATACGCTGCTGCTGGGCCTCAGGGCGGCCGACGTGCTGTTTGGCGGCGCGGGTACGCTGCTGTCGGAGCGCGCCACGCGGATACTGTCGCGCATCGACGACGCCGACCTCCTCCACATGGTGATTGCGCCCTGGCTGTCCTCTCTGCGCTGGCCCCTGCGCAGGACGGTGCTTTGGGAACTATGCGGCCGCGCGCCGGTCCGCTATCTGGCCGAGGCCGGCTGGGCGGCTTCGGCCGATCTCAGCCGACGCATTTTCGAACGGCCGGCAGTCGGCTAAGCAGGCAGCCGGTGACGATCGTTTTGGGGCACAGGGGCAGGAAATTCGAAACAGACTCGTTCGATCGAGAGGTCAATTGATGTCCAGCACAGCTTCCCGGGTCTGCGTGATCATCGCCGCCCGTAACGCCGCCCGAACGATCCCGGCCGCCATAGCGTCGGCGCTGCGTGAGCCGGAAGCGGCTGAAGTCGTCGTCGTTGACGACGCCTCCACCGACGACACCGCCGAGGTGGCGCGCGCCGCCGATGACGGCAGCGGCAGGCTCAAAGTCATGCGCCTCGATGTGAACCGGGGGCCGTCCTCTGCCCGCAATGCCGCGATTGCCGGCTCGAGCTCACCCTTCATCAGCGTCCTCGACGCCGACGATTTCTTCCTCGAGGGCCGCTTTCGCAGGCTGTTCGCCAGCACCGACTGGGATTTCGCCGCCGACAACATCATGCTGATCCGGGACGACACGGCGACCGATGTCTCAAAGGTCGTCGCCCCGTCCTTTTCGGCCGATCCGGAATTCCTCGACTTCGAGCGTTTCGTCGAAGGCAACATCTCCAGGCGCCGCGTGCAGCGCGGCGAACTGGGCTTCTTGAAGCCGGTCATCAGCCGGGCCTTCCTCGAACGCCACGGTCTGCGTTACGACGAGAACCTGCGCCTCGGCGAGGACTATGAGCTCTATGCCCGCGCCGTCGCCTGCGGCGCCCGTTTCAAGGTCATCAGGTCCTGTGGCTATGGCGCCATCGTGCGTGCCGATTCGCTGAGCGGTCGCCACAAGACGCAGGATTTGAAGCGCCTTGCCGACGCGGACCTGGCGTTGCTTGCCATTGATACGCTGCCGGAGACATCCAAGGCGGCGCTCAGGAAACATGAGCGCCATGTGCGCGACAAATACCGGCTGCGCAATTTCCTCGACGTGAAGGCCGAGCGCGGCCTGGCATCGGCCGCCGCCTATGCGCTGGCCAGCCAGTCGAACCTGATCCCGATCGTCCGCGGCGTTGCCGCTGACAAGCTTGAGGCGCTGTTTCGCCAGACCGGCCTTGCCCCCAAGCGGCCGGTGCCGCCGCTGCGCTTCCTGATGGCCGCTCAGGCTGTTGAAAAGTAACCCGGACCGCGGCGCTGCAGCGATCGCGGATCGGAAAAAATCGCCTTTCCCAAACTCCGAGGTTGCCTATGCGGCCCCGGAATGGCAGTGTATGTTGCGGTGCAGCAATTTTGGAAGGCCAACCGGATGGCTTCGATATTCGGCTTCAGATCCAGGGCTCCGGCCCGGGACCGGCAGACCGATCTCCAGCGCTACGATCGTCTCGCAAGGCTACTCGATCAGATCGCCGGCGAGATCGAGGCGGAGAAGGCCGGACTTGAGAATCGCTACCGGTCGAAAGCGGCGAACGCCGCTTTCCTGGTCGAGGCGATGGAGAACGGATCGGCGTCGACAGGCAAGTCGTCGGAAGTAAGCGAGCTGACGAAGTCGATCCTGAACTGCGAGCGGCGCATTGCCGAGCTTGCTCGCCAGAACGGCTTGATGAAGGAACTGCGTCATTCGCTCGACGCGATTGTCGACGAAAGTGAGCAAGGTTCCGATTCGCGGACCGGTTTCGTCAAGTCGGCAGGCGGACGCTGACGGCACGAGATGAAGTTTGAAGGGCACAACTTTTTGGTACGAGGCACAGGTAGGCAGTTCTAGGGCGGAGGATCGCAAGCGGCTCGCGGAGGCGGGCCATTTGATGACTTTTGGGTTGGGGCGGACAGCACAAAGGTGAGTTGGTATGAACGCAGATCCGAAGACTATCCCCATCGTCGCGGTCGATGTCATGCGGCCAGAGCCGAGTGTGGGCCTGCGGCGGCTATCCATGGCTGGCGCGTTCCTTGTAGTGGCCGCAAGCCTGGTTGCAGCCCCGCAACCATCCCATGCGCAGGAGGTGCAGAGCGCGCCTTCATTCGTCGATGATTTCAAGAGTCTCGACCGGTCGCGCTGGTATGTTTCCGACGGCTGGTCGAACGGCCCCCACCAGAACTGCACCTGGTCGAAGAGCCTGGTCGGGCTTTCCGACGGCGTGCTGACACTCGGCTTCGAGAAGCGCCAGACGAAAGACCGCGAATTCGCCTGCGGCGAGATCCAGACCAAGAAGCGCTATGGCTACGGCACCTATGAAGCGCGCATGAAGACCGATACCGGGTCCGGGCTTAATGCCGCCTTCTTTTCCTACATCGGCCCTGCCGACAAGCAGCCCTGGGACGAGATCGACTTCGAGGTCCTGACCAAGGACACCTCGAAGGTCCAGGTCAACACCTACATTTCCGGCAAGCCGAAGAACGAAAAGCTTGCCGATGTCGAGGGTGGCACCGACAAGGGCTTCAACGACTACGGCTTCGTCTGGGAAAAGGACCGCCTGCGCTTCTACGTCAACGGCAAGCTGGTCCATGAAGTGACAAATCCGGAGGAATTGCCGACCCATTCGCAGAAGATATTCTTCAGCCTCTGGGGCAGCGATAAGCTGACCAACTGGATGGGGCCCTTTTCGGACCCTGGCCGCAAGGTCACCATGCAGGTGGAGCGTGTCGCGTTCACGGCGCTGGGCGAACCATGCCAGTTCAAGGAATCGCTGGCGTGCAGCATAAGCAGCGGTGCCAACAGCAACTAGCGTATGGTTCCGAACCGAAAGCCAAGCGTGACAGAAGCGGGGACCGCTTTCGGAATCATGCTTAAACAGGAAACAGCCGTGGGGATCACGGCCAGGCAACATCTGAACCGGCCGGACCGAAGACGGCCTTGAACAGGAACAAGAACGAATGAATCTGACCGTCTTTGGAATTGGCTATGTCGGCCTCGTGCAGGCCGCGGTGCTCGCGGAAGTCGGGCACCAAGTGGTGTGCGTCGACATCGACGAGAAAAAGGTCGAGCGGCTCAACCAGGGCCTGATCCCGATCTTCGAGCCCGGGCTGGAAACCCTCGTCAAGGAGAATCACGCGGCAGGCCGCATCCGTTTCACCACGGACGCGGCCGCCGCCGTCAAGCACGGCCAGATCCAGATGATCGCGGTCGGCACGCCGCCCGGCGAGGACGGGTCGGCCGATCTCAAATACGTGCTCGCCGTCGCCGAGGCCATCGGCCGCGAAATGGAGGCGCCCAAGATCGTCGTCGGCAAGTCGACCGTGCCGGTCGGCACCTGCGAGAAGATCAAGGCCAAGATCGCCGAGACGCTGAAAGCCAGGGGTCGCGAGGATCTGGCTTTCGACGTCGCTTCCAACCCGGAATTCCTCAAGGAAGGCTCGGCCGTCGCCGACTGCATGAAGCCGGATCGCATCATCGTCGGCACCTCGAGCGAGGACACCGAGGCAGTGATGCGCGAACTCTACGCGCCGTTCAACCGCAACCACGAGAAGATGATCGTGATGGACGTGCGCAGCGCCGAGTTCACCAAATACGCCGCCAATTGCATGCTGGCCACCAAGATCAGCTTCATGAACGAAATGGCCAATCTGGCCGAGCAGCTGGGCGCCGACATCGAGGAGGTACGCAAGGGCATCGGCTCCGATCCCCGCATCGGCTACCACTTCATCTATCCCGGCCTCGGCTATGGCGGCTCGTGCTTTCCCAAGGACGTGCGCGCCCTGATCAAGACCGCCGAAGGCGTCAAGTTCGACGCCAAGCTGCTGCGCGCGGTGGAGGAACGCAACAACGAGCAGAAGTCGGTCCTGTTCGACAAGGTGCACCGCTATTTCAAGGGCAACCTCAAGGGCAAGACCTTCGCGCTCTGGGGCCTGGCCTTCAAGCCCAACACCGACGATATGCGCGAGGCGCCGTCGCGCACGCTGATGGAGGCGCTGTGGCAGGCCGGCGCCAACGTGCAGGCCTTCGATCCCGAGGCGATGCAGGAGTGCCAGGCCATCTACGGTCTGCGCGACGATCTTTTGCTCTGCGGCACGAAGGAGGCCGCGTTGCGCGGCGCCGACGCGCTCCTGATCTGCACCGAATGGAAGAGCTTCCGCGCGCCCTCCTTCGACGCACTCAAGGATGCGCTGACCACGCCGGTGATCTTCGACGGCCGCAATCTCTACGACCCCAAGGTCATCGCCCGCTACGGCATCGAATATTTCAGCATCGGTAGGCTGGCGGCGTGAGGGCAGAGCGGCACAATAAGGAGCCAGGGTCCATGAAAGTTCTGTTTGCAGGGGGCAACGGCTACACGCCACAATTCAGCGGTGGTGTTCAGTCGAGCACGCACCATCTGGTCGAGCAGTTGCGCGAAAACGGTCATGAGGCCTCGGTCCTGGCGGCGCTGTTCGGTGACGGCATGTTCGGCTTCAAGGCTCGCGCCAAGATGAAACTGCTCCGCCAGCGCGCCGTCATCGACACGTTTCCCGGTTACCCGGTGGTGCGGGCGTGGTTCCCCTGGGAGGCGGCGGGCTTCGCGGTCGAAAGGCTGAAGCCCGATGTCGCGGTCGTGCAGTGCCACAAGTCGGTGCCGATCGGCAGGGAGCTGCAGGCGCTGGGCGTGCCGCTGGTCGTCTATCTGAGGAATGTCGAATTCCATGAACTGGCGGGCGACCTGCGCGAACTGCGCGCGGCGCTCTACATCGCCAATTCGGAGTTCACCGCCCGCACCTACAAGGAAAAATTCGGCATCGATTCGACGGTGATTCCGCCCACCATCAATCCCGGATCTTACAGCACGCCGACGACCCGCGAGTTCGTGACGATGATCAACCCTTACAACGAAAAGGGATTCGAATTGGCGGTCCGCATTGCCGGCGAATGCCCTGAAATTCCGTTCCTGTTCGTCGAGAGCTGGATGCTTGACGACAACCACCGGGCCGAGATCGAAAGGACCATCGCCCCGCTGGGCAACGCCACGTTGGAGAGCCGCACCAGCGATATGAAGACGGTCTACGGCCGGACGAGGATTCTGCTTGCGCCCAGCAAATGGGAAGAGGCGTGGGGCAGGGTAGCATCCGAGGCCCATTGCAGCGGCATTCCTGTCGTCGGGTCCCGGCGCGGCGGCCTGCCGGAAGCGATCGGCGCCGGCGGCGTGGTGCTTGACTACGACGCTCCGCTCGCCGACTGGGTCGCGACGGTCAGGCGATTGTGGAGCGACAAGGCCGAGTACGACAGGCTTTCGGCGGCGGCGCAGCTGTTTTCAGAGCGGCCGCAGATGAACCCCGATAAACAGTTCGCGACATTTCTGGATGTTCTCAACAACGCCAGGCGAAGCGGCCTGGAGCGTGCCGCCTAGTCGTTTTCCGCGCAAGCGAATCGCTGGCCGACCTCGAAAGATCATCTGATCGATGAAGATTTGCTTCGTAGTTGATAAGTTCCCCTCGTTATCCGAAACCTTTGTCCTCGACCAGATAGCCGGATGCCTTGAGCACGGCATGGAAGTCGGTGTCGTCTGCAACGAGACGACCTTCGGCAAGGATCGCAACATCGACGATCAGCGCTGGCAGGCGCTGCCCGGAAAGGTCGTGTGCTGGTGGGGTAGACTCGGCCGTTATCGACCGCTGCTCAGGAAATGGTCCGGGAGGCTGTGGGACAAACTCTCGACCGCAATCGATCTCTTTCACGCGCACAAGTTGCAGGAGGCCGACGTCATCGTTGCGCATTTCGGCACCAATGGCCTGCGGGTCGCCCGCGTCATCAAGCGTGGCAGGATTTCCGCACCCCTGGTGACGATATTCCATGGCAACGATGTCGGCGGGCCGATGCATGACAAGACGCTTGCGCGCTACAGGACGGTCTTCGAAAAAGGCGTTCTCCAACTGCCGGTGAATGCCTTTTTCCGCGACGCCCTGATCGATGTCGGCGCATCGCCAGCGAAGGTCGTGGTGCACCATATGGGCGTGCGGCCTGGTGAGATCGAGTATCGGTGGCGGTCCTGGGAGCAGGACGCACTGTCATTCATCTCTGTCTGCCGCCTGACCGAGAAGAAAGGCATCGAATACGCGCTTCGCGCACTTGCAGCCCTGCCGCGCCGTGACTGGACCTATTCGGTGATCGGCGGCGGCGAACTCCTGGAAGAGCTGAAGCGGCTTGCCGCCGATCTCGGCATTGCCGACAGGGTGACTTTTCTCGGCCCGCGCCCGCATGCTGAGGTCAAGCAGCGCCTGCGCGATGCCCATGTGTTCGTGCTGCCCAGCGTCGGAGCCCGCGATGGCGATGTCGAAGGCATTCCGGTTGCCTTGATGGAGGCCATGGCCGCTGGGCTGACCGTGGTCAGCACCTATCATTCGGGGATTCCTGAACTGATCGAGGACCAGAAGACAGGGTTCCTCGCGCCCGAGCGGGACGTCGCGGCGCTAGCCGGCAAACTCACCTGGATCGCCGAGAACGCGAAGCTGTGTGAGCCGATCGCGCTCGCAGCGCGAAAGAAGATCGAGGCAGATTTCAACGCGGAGGTGCTTAACGAGCGGTTCGCGCAGATTGCAACGCAGCTTGGTGAAATGAGATCGCCCATATGAATGCCCCCCCGCCTCCTCCTCAATTTGGTCGCGTCGCCCTGCGCGGCGGGCTGGTCACGGCCGGCGCGCAAGGCTTCAAGATGGCGATACAGTTCATTTCGGTCGTCATCCTCGCCCGCCTTCTTGTGCCCGAGGATTTCGGCCTGGTAGCGTCCGTCGGACCGATCGTTGCCTTTGTCGGATTGTTGCAAAACCTTGGCCTGCAGCAGGCGCTGGTGCAGCGCAGGGACATCAGTGACAGGCAGCTCAATCAGGTTTTCTGGGTCAGCGCCCTCGTCGGACTGGGCAGCTCCGTCGTCGTTGCGGCTCTCGCGCCGGCCATTGCCGCGTTCTACGGCGATCAGCGCATGTTCGGGATCACCATGGCCTCTGCTCTGCCGCTGCTGCTTGGCAGCATTGCCGCGGTGCCGCTGGCGCTGATGAACCGCCATCTGCAGTTCGGCCAGCTGGCGATCAACGATGTCGCAACCGCCGCTGCCGGACTTCTCGCCGCCGCGATCGCGGCCTGGGCGGGAATGGGCTACTGGTCGCTGGTGTTGGGGCCGGCAGTCGCGGCAGTCGTTGCGCTCGCGGCAGCATGGCTGGTGGTGCGTTGGACGCCGTCGCGGCCGGACCTGAAAGTCGACGGCGACATATTGTCGTTCGGCGCCAATCTGACCGGCTTCAACCTCGTCAACTTTTTCTCGCGCAATCTCGACAACATCCTCATCGGAAAATATTCCGGTGCAATCGAGCTCGGGTATTACGACCGCGCTTACAAGCTGCTGCTGTTTCCATTGCAGAACATCACCCAGCCGCTGACGCGCGTGATGGTGCCTCTGCTCAGCCGAATTCACGAGGACAAGGCGCGGTTTCGCGACCTTTACGTGCGAACCAACTGGATGCTGGCGGCCGTAACCATGCCTGGTATCGCGGCGCTGACGCTGACCTCGGAACAGGTTGTTGCGCTCCTTTTCGGGCCGCGCTGGACCGCCGTGGCGCCTATTTTTGCTTGGCTCGGCATCGCCAGCCTGATGCAGTCCGTCTCAAGCACCACGGGGTGGATATTCATCTGCCAGGGCAAGACCAAGACCATGTTTCATTGGGGCATCTACTCGTCGCTGACGACGGTCGCCTCCTTCATCGTCGGCCTGCATTGGGGCGCTGTCGGCGTCGCGGCCGCCTACGCGATCAGCGGCTACGTGCTGCGCGTTCCGGTGCTTGCCGTGCTGGTCCACCGTGTCGGCCCGGTAACTGCCGGCGATTTCCTGATCATGCAGGGGCTCTTCATTGTCTCGTCCCTGCTTGCCTGGCTGGCCTATCTGGAGCTGCCGGCGTCGCTCACGGGTCAATCAGACCTTCTCGCCGTGGCCCTGGCGCTTTGCCTCAATTACGGGCTTGCCCTCATCCTGATGCTGATCTTTCCCCAATCGCGCGGCATGCTTTCCGCCACCCTTCCCAACATCGCGCGCAACATCCGCTGAAGCGCCCCGAACAAGTGGCTTCAGCAAATCTGTGGCCGACATTGCCGAAGCATGCTCTTCAAGCACGGCCTGCAGGCTGGTACGGCGATACTGGTCGAGGTTGGCGGCAAACCTGCCGAGCTTTTCGGCTGCCTCCTGCGGCGTCATCGTGTCGATGTCGAGCAACAGGTCTGCGACACCGACGCGCTTGGCGACTTCCTTGGTCTTGAATTCATAGGCGATCGGCAGCACAGGCGTGCCGACGCAAAGCGACATGATCATCATGTGCATGCGCGTCGCGACGACGAAGTCGAAGCCTTTCACCAGCGCCATCAACTGGTCCGGGGTGTGGAACGAAGCGTCCACGCTGACATACTTGGCGATCTCCGGATCAAGCTCGGCTACGATTGCGCGCGCCGTCTTGGAATCGTCATGCGCGTATTCCGGCACGCCCTGGCAGGTGGAGACGAAGGTCACTTCCTTGGCGTGATCCCTGACGAGGATGGTTGCGATTTCGCGCACCGAATCGAGATAGCGGCGCATGCCGTCTTCACCGTCATTGACATAGTTCCAGTGGCGGACGGAGATGGCGACGCGGCCCGTTTCCACCGGCGGTTGGGCGGAAGCCAGCCGTTTCCCGATCCTGTCTGTATCGGCGAGCGCAAAGACGGCATCGGCCACGACGTGGCACTTGCCGGGCTCCTTCACCATATCCAGTATGTGGTTTCTGGAGCGCTCGTCGCGAAGCAGGATGAGCGGGCTCCGGTCGAGGATCGGGGTCAGTTCCTGCCGATTGTAACTTTTGTTGAACGGACCGAGGGATTGCGTGAAGAACACGGGATCCTTGCCGAGGATCGCATCGACGCGGAATTGGTTCAGGCGCCTTTCGAGATTGTAGTTCTCGACCAGATAGGTGCCGCCTGTCGTGACCACGAGATCGGCGCTCCGATAGATATCGAGGCTGCGGCGGGCGCTTTCGCCGAACAAGATGCGGCTAATGAAGCCTTCGGAGCCGAAACGCTGCAAAACCTGAAGGACGAGCCGGTTATAAAGCGGTTTTAGCTGGTGTTTCACCCCGTTGCCGTAGCTGTAGCGGAACATGGTTTCCGACAGCAGCTTGTGAAATTCGAGATCCGGGTAATCCTTCTTCGGGTAGAGTTTTGCGGCGACTTCAGGCTGGCTGTCGAAGACGAAGAACCGCGGTTCGTCGCCGACAACTGCCTTGAGGATATGGCGGATCGCCAGCAGAATTGCTGCATCCCCGGTATTCAGGCAGACTGTGTTCTCAACGACGATGTTCATCGTATCACCCCATTCGTGAGTTGGTTCTACGGTCAGGCAGCGGGATCTGGTCGGCATCCGCGCTAGCCGTCCAAGCGCGGCATAGGGCCAACGGTTGGCTGGCGCTCGAGCAAGGCCAAGATTAACGCATGTTTTTTGCAGCGCAACAAAAATGCTCGCTTTCCTTGCTACGCTGCACCAAAAATGTTGCGATGCAGCAAGAGCTGTACTAACTTCGCCGTGGGTGGGCCAACAGCGGTCAAGTTTCATGCTGCATGTCTTGTACCTTGTGCATGACATATCCGACCCGGCGGTTCGCCGGCGGATCACAATGCTCAGGGCAGGCGGGGCCAAGGTGACGCTGGCGGGGTTCCGCCGCACCACCGGCCCGGTTGCCGACATCGAAGGATTGCGCCCGATCGATCTCGGCGCGACGCGCGACGGCCGATTCGGCCAGCGCCTGGCGGCGGTCGCCAAAGCGGCGTTCGGGATCGGCCCCAAGCTAGCGGCGATGCCGAGGCCCGACCTCATCATCGCGCGCAACCTCGAAATGCTGGCGCTTGCCCGCCGCGCCAAGGCCGTGCTCGGGGCCGGGGTCCCGGTTGTCTATGAATGTCTCGACATCCACCGCCTGGTGCTGCGCGACGATCTGGTCGGCAAGGCGCTGCGTGGCGCGGAACGTTATCTCGCCCGCGACGTTAAGCTCCTCGTGACCTCGTCGCCGGCCTTCATCGCCAATTACTTCAAGCCGTTTGGGCAGGTCGCGGCACCTGTCGAACTGGTCGAGAACAAGTATTTCGACACCACGACAGTGACGTCGGATGAGCGATTGAAGACCGAGAATCCCGCAGCGCCCCCTTGGCGTATCGGCTGGTTCGGCGCACTCCGCTGCCGCCGCTCGCTGGAGATGCTGGCCGAGTTCACCCGCCGCCTCAACGGGCGTTTCGAAGTCGTCCTGCGTGGTCGTCCAGCGCTCTCAGAATTTCCCGATTTCCACGCTTTTGTCGAGGCCGAGCCCTGGCTGTCCTTTCGCGGACCCTATCGCAACCCGGAGGACATGGCTGCGATCTACGGCGATGTGCATTTTTGCTGGGCGATCGATTTCTTCGAGGCAGGGCAGAACTCCGAATGGCTGCTGCCCAACCGCCTCTATGAGGGCTGCCGCTTCGGCGCGGTGCCGATCTCGATGGGCAACACCGAAACCGGCCGCTTCCTCAACCAGCAGGACATAGGCGTCCTCCTCTCCGAGGCGACGCCCGAAACGCTCGAAACCGAGCTCGGGCGGATGGAGCAGGAGCGCTTCGGCAAGCTCAAGGCGCGCGTGCTGGCCCGCAACCCGCGGACCTGGAGCTACGACCGCAACGACTGCCGGGCCTTGGTCGACAAGCTGCGTGGCCTTGTGGCGGCGCCGGAGTCTTTCGTGGCCGAAGCGCTGGCATAGTATGGACGGAACCGGATGACGCCAACCGCAAGTCTGATCGTGATTCCGTGCCTGAACGAGGCCGCGCATATCGGCGCGCTGCTCGAACAGCTGCGGCCCGCCGCGCAGAGGCTCGGCGCCCGCATCATCGTCGCCGACGGCGGCAGTGCCGACGGCACGCCGGCAATTGTCGAGGCCATCGCCGCGAAGGATCCCCGCGTCGTCCTGCTGCACAACCCCAAGCGCATCCAGAGCGCCGCGCTCAACCTTGCGGTCGCCGGGTTCGGCGACAGTGCCGATTATCTCATCCGCATCGACGCCCATGGCGGCTATCCAGACGACTATTGCGACCGGCTGGTCGAGGAGGCGTTGGCCACCGGGGCCGATTCGGTCGTCGTCTCCATGCTGACCAGCGGCACCGGCGCGGTGCAGCAGGCGGTGGCGGCAGCGCAGAATTCCAAGCTCGGTACCGGTGGCTCCAAGCACCGGCACCTTTCGGCGGGCGAATGGGTCGACCATGGCCACCACGCGTTGATGCGCATCTCGGCCTTCAAGGCGGTGGGCGGCTATGACGAGACGTTCAGCCACAATGAGGATGCCGAGCTCGACTACCGGCTGCGCCAGGCCGGCTACCGCATCTGGATGAGCGGCAGGACGCAGATGGTCTACTATCCGCGCTCCTCCCTGAAGAGCCTCTATTTCCAGTATCTCGGCTATGGCCGCGGCCGCGCCAGGAACGTGCTCAAGCACCGCATGGTGCCCAAGGTCCGGCAGGTGATCCCGTTGCTGGTCTTCCCGGTCGTCCTGCTTGCCGCCTTCTCCTTCGTCCACTGGCTGGCGGCGGTGCCGTTCCTGGTGTGGGCGGCGGTCTGCCTCGGTTATGGTATCGCAGCCGCCATCGGTCAGCGTAATGCTGGCCTTACGCTTGTGGGCGTGTCGGCAATGGTCATGCATTTCGGCTGGTCCGTCGGATTCTGGCTGCAGCTCCTCGGTCGCCGAGCGCAGCGCGGGGTGGCGTGATGGCCGCCAAGACCCGCTCCATCGACATCTGCGTCTGCACGTTCAGGCGGCCCGAGCTTGCCGACACGCTGCGCTCCATCGCCGCCATGGACAGGCCCGCCGGCTTCGAGATCGGCGTGGTTGTCGCCGACAATGACGATCAGCCAAGCGCCCAGCCGCTGGTCAAGGCGCTGGCGCAGGAGTTGAAGCTGCCGATCCGCTACCGCCACGCGCCGGCGCGCAACATCTCGATCGCGCGCAATGCCTGCCTCGATGCCAGCGTGTTGGATCTTGTCGCCTTCATCGACGATGACGAGACCGCATCGGTCCGCTGGCTGGCCGAACTTGTCGCCACAGCCGAGGCGAGCGGCGCCACCGCCGTGCTGGGGCCGGTGCGGGCGCATTACGGACAGGATGCCCCGGCCTGGATGCGCAAAGGCGATTTTCATTCGACCTTGCCGGTCTGGGTGCGCGGCGAGATCCGTACCGGCTACACCTGCAATGTACTCCTGAGAACCGGCGAAGCGAGCCTGCGCGGCCGCCGCTTCAGCCTGGCGCGCGGCCAGACCGGCGGCGAGGACACCGAGTTCTTCGACAGCATGGTCAGGGACGGCGGCAGCATCGCGTTTTCACCGGATGCGCTGGTCGAGGAGGTGGTGCCGCGCGCCAGGGCGGCGTTCGACTGGCTGCGCCGCCGCCGCTTCCGTTTCGGGCAGACGCACGGTCATCTGATCGGGCACGACGCGAGCGGCTTCAGGCGCGTCGCGCAAGTGGGCCTCGCCTCGGCCAAGGCGGCCTACTGTTTCGGCATGGCGGCGCTGACCGCGATCAGCCCGGTGCGCAGGAACCGCAGCGTGCTGCGCGGCATCATGCATGTCGGCGTCGTCAGCGGCCTCGTCGGCGTTCGCGAGATCCGCCAGTACGGCCTCACCTCCGCGCAGGAAGGAGGCAAGCATGCAGCCTGACGTCAGCTTCGTCATCGCCGCCTACAATTCCGAGGCGACCCTCGACCGGGCGATCGCCAGTGCCCTTGCCCAGCATGACGTTTCCGTCGAGGTCATCGTCGTCGACGACTGTTCGCGCGACCGGACGCTCGACGTGGCGCGCGCCTATCCAGAGGAGATCGTGCGGGTCGTCGCGCTTGAGCAAAATCGCGGTCCCGGCGGTGCCAGGAACGCCGGCCTCGAGGCCGCGCGGGGCCGGTGGGTGGCGGTCCTTGATTCCGACGATGCCGTCTATCCCGGCCGGATCCGCGCCATGATCGCGCGGGCGGAGAAGGCCGGCGCGGTGATCGCGGTCGACAATCTCCAGGTCGTGCGCGAGGACGGCGTGCCCGAGGACACGATGTTCCCGGCCGACTATCTCGAAGGCATGGGCGAGATTTCGCTCGCCGACTACATCGCCGGCAACATCGTCTTCGAGTCGCGCTTCAATCTTGGCTATCTCAAGCCGATATTCCAGCGTGGCTTCCTCGACGAAAAACGCCTTCGCTATGACGAGAAGCTGATCATTGGCGAGGATTACATCCTGCTGGCCAGCGCGCTCGCCAAGGGCGGCAGATGCGTCGTCGAGCCGACGACCGGCTATGTCTATCACATCCGCACCGGCTCCATCTCGCGGGTGCTGGAATTGCATCATGTCGAGGCGATGCGTGCGGCCGACGCCGCCTTCGCCGAGACGCATCTCATGGACGCGGCCGCCGCGGCTGCCTTTGCCAGGCGCAGCCGTAGCCTGCGCCGGGCGGCTTCGTTCCTGTCGCTGGTCCAGCACATCAAGGCGCGCTCGCCGCTCAGGGCGATGTGGACGGCGCTCAGTGATCCGGCGGCGGTGAGGCATATGAGCATGCCGATCGCCGTCCGGTTGCGAAGGGTTGCGGCACAGTTTGCCGTGGGACGGGGAGGTGAGAGTGCGGGCTGACGGAGAGTGGGTTCGGAGCCTGCGGCATATTGAAATCGATCTTCTCAAAAGGACTATGCGATGAAGAAAGTCAGGAAGGCAGTCATACCGGTGGCGGGGCTTGGAACGCGGTTCCTGCCGGCCACCAAGTCGATGCCGAAGGAAATGCTTCCGGTGGTCGACAAGCCGGTCGTCCAATATGCGGTGGACGAAGCCTTCGAGGCAGGCATCGAGCACATCGTCTTCGTGACCGGCCGCAACAAGGCGGTCATCGAGGATTATTTCGACCTGCATCCTGAATTGATCGGGACCCTGGAGCAGACCGGCAAGAAGGCGCAGTTGCAGTCGCTCGAAAGCCTGCTCCCCGTCGCCGGCGCCACTTCCTTCATCCGTCAGCAGTCGCCGCAGGGCCTCGGCCACGCCGTATGGTGCGCGCGCGAGGTGATCGGTGACGAGCCCTTCGCCCTGCTCCTGCCCGACATGGTATCGTTCGGCGGGCGCGGTTGTCTTGCCGAGACCGTCGACCTCTATCAGCGCACCGGCGGCAACGTCATCGCCGTCGAGCGTTGCGAGCCGAGCGAGACCAGCAAATACGGCATCGTCGGCCGCGGCGCCGAGATCGGCACCGGTTTCGAGGTGACGGCCATGGTCGAGAAGCCGGCGCCGGCCAATGCGCCGTCGAACTTCTACATCAACGGCCGCTACGTTCTGCAGCCGGAGATTTTCGCCCTGCTCGGCAACCAGCAGCGCGGCGCCGGCAACGAGATCCAGCTCACCGACGCCATGGTCCGCCTGGCGCAAAGCCAGTCCTTCTATGCCCAGCCCTTCAATGGCCGCATGTTCGACTGCGGCTCCAAGGAAGGCTTCATCGAGGCCACCATCGCCTTTGCCCTGGCCCGCGACGACATGAAAGGACCGGTCTTCGAGATGCTGCAGCAATTCGTCCGGACGCACGAGCGCCGGGAAGAAGCCGCATAATGCCCATCTTTTGGGTGCATATGCGTATCGATGATGGCGCGACAAACGCCGCCGCGCTTGGCCGACCCGGCCAAGCGCTTTCTGGCATGAATGTTGCGTGGTCTCTTCTGGTGACGACGCCAATCTTCGAAGGCCAATAGCGCCTGCAACCTGGAATTGGACCGACGATGAACTATGCCAATTTTCCCCTCGACAAGAGGATGCCATTGCCTAGCGCGGACGCGGAAAAAGGTGAGGACTTCATCGACATCGAACGTCTGCTCGGCATGGCCGCGCGGCAGGTCAAGGTGGTGGCGGTGTGCGCCGTCATAGGCCTGTTCCTCGGCGTAATCTATCTGCAGACCACGCCCAAGCAATACATGTCGGTCGCCAGCGTGCTGATCGACGAGGGCCTGAACAAGGTCGTCGACGACATCTCGGCCGCGTCCGTCACCATGCAGACGGATGCCGCCCTGCTCAGCCAGATCGAAATCATCAACTCGGCCCGCCTGGCATCGGTGGTGGTCGATAAGCTGAAACTCGACCAGAACCAGGACTTCATGAATCCGCCGCAATCGGCTCTGGCCAAGGGCATCGGTTTCCTGCGCGGCGTGATCGGCTATTTCCGCAGCAGCTCCGCCGACGAAATTCCCGGCATGGAGAATGTCGACGCCGCGACGCGCGAGGCCATGAAAAAGGAAGCGAGCCACGACTATGCCGTGCTGAAGCTGCAGAACGAGGTGCAGGCGCAGCGCAACGGCCGCAGCTATGTGATTGCCATCGGCTATCAGTCGCCGAACCCGGCGCTGGCGACGGCGATCACCAAGGCCTATTCCGATGCCTATCTCGCCGACCAGCTCAACGCCAGCTTCGACGCCACCGAACGCGCGGCCGTCTGGCTGCAGGGCCGCTTGGCGGAGCTTCGCGAAAGCTCGCAGAAGGCGTCGATGGCGGTTGAGACGTTCCGGGCCGAGCACGGGCTGTCCGCCAACAGCGACGGGCAGCTGATGAGCGACAAGCAGCTCGCCGACCTGAATGCCCAGCTCATCGTCGCGCAGGCCGATACGGCTCGCGCCAGCGCCCGCTATCAGCAATACAAGGCGATCGTCGACAGCGGCTCCGACAACGCCTTCAACGACTCGGCCATCGCGAGCGATCAGCCGGCCAGCTCGGTCATCACGACGCTCAAGACCCGCTATCTCACCATCGCCAAGCGGCTGCAGGATGTTTCGGCCAATTACGGTGCGGACCATCCCCAAGCGGTCGCGCTTGCCAAGGAGAAGGCCGACGTGTCGGCGCAGATTTTTGGCGAGCTGAAGCAGCTTACCGAAAATTACCGCAACGAGTATGAAGTGGCTCAGACACGTGAGACGGCGCTCAGGCAGAAGATCGCCGACGCGGCAGGCAAGAGCTCCATCGACAACCAGTCACAGGTCAAACTGCGCGATCTGAACCAGCAAGCGACGGCGCTCACCACGCTCTATCAGACGTTCTTGAGCCGCTATGAGGAAGCCTCGCAGCAGCAGTCCTTCCCGGTCGGCAAGGTGCGCATCATTTCTGATGCGACAATGCCGCTCTCCGCGGCAGGCCCGCGCACATCCAAGGTGCTGGCGCTCTTCCTCGTGCTTGGCGTGTTGCTCGGCGCCGGATTTGGCGGCTTGAATGAATTCAACGAGCGCTTCTTCCGGACCGGCGACGACATCCGCGACCGCGTTGGCCTCAAATTCCTCGGCTACCTGCCGACGATCGGCGGCGGCAGATCCGGCAAGGACAACAAGCCCGACGACGCCGAAGCCGATCCCAAGGTCGCCGGCCTCTCGGCGGCGGAAAAGCGGGCGCGAATGCGGGTCAGCATCGACGCGCCGGCATCGATGTTCGCCGAAACGCTCCGCAACGCCAAGATCGCCTTCGACGTGGTCATGGAAGGCCAGGGCAGCCGCGTCATCGGCGTGATCTCGCTTCTGCCCGGCGAGGGCAAGTCGACGGTGGCGGCGAACCTGGCGGGGCTGCTGGCCGCCAACGGCGCCAGGACGCTGCTGATCGATGGCGATCTGCGCAATCCCGGGCTCAGCCGCAGCCTTGGCATGGAAACCGAGCAAGGGCTGATGGAAGCGGTGGTCAGCGGCCAGACCTGGCAGTCGGTCGGCAAGGTCGATCGGCAGACGAAGCTCGCGATCATCCCGGCCGTGCTGCGCGGCCAGTTCTCGCACACCAGCGAGCTGCTCTCCTCGGCCGGCATGCGCCGCTTCATCGACAATGCCAAGGAGACGTTCGAATACATCGTCGTTGACCTGCCGCCGCTGGGTCCGGTGGTTGACGCCAAGGCCTTCGCGCCGCTCGTCGACGGATTCGTGCTGGTCACCGAATGGGGCCGCACGCCGCGCGCGATGGTGCGCTCGATGCTGGAATCGGAGCCCTACGTCGCCAACAAGATCATTGGCGCCGTGCTCAACAAGGTTGATTTGAAGCGGCTCGCGAAATACGGATCGCTCGGTGGCTCCGAGAAATTCTTCGACCGCTATTCGACCTATTATCTGGAGAAGTCGGAGGCGCGCACCAAACAGGCTGCGTGACGCAATTCCTGAAAAAGCGTGGACGGTTTTCCGTCCGAAATCGCGCCAAAGAGACAGAGCGGTTCGGCGTTTCCATGAACGCCGAACCGGTCTAGCCGTAACCATGGCGCGCCCGAGACGAGGATTCATGCGCGACAAGCGAGACTACGGTCTCACGGATCCAGCGCTGGCCGCTGTGTCCGTGGCTGCGCTCATGCCACACCATTCCCACCGCGAAGCCTTCAACGGGAAACGGACAGTCCATCACGTCAAGCTTGTCCGCGCAATCACGCACCAGCCGTTCCGGGACCAGCGCGACGAAGTCCGAGCGAGACACGATCTCGGGGACGAACAGGAACGAAGCCGCGGAGAGCACGACATTACGCTTATGTCCGAGAGCGGCCAAAGCACTGTCTACCGGTGTCGCGAAGCCGCCGCCTTCCAGGGACACGACCACTTGCTCCAACTCGGCAAATTCAGCGACCGTGATTCCTTCCCGCAGCCGCGGATGCTTCTTGCGGCCGATAAGCACGTAGCGCTCATCGAATAGATGTCGAGCGCGAAGACCTTGCGGGGCCTCCTGCGGCGTCATCAGTGCCAAATCCACATCACCGCGCGCCATCTGCGCTTCCAGTTGCGGCAGGTCCAGATTGCGTATCGCAACGCGAACGCCCGGTGCTAGCGTCCTGAGCTCCACGACAAGCGGCTTGACTATCGCGGCTTGCAGATAGTCCGTACAGGCAATCGCGAAGATCAGCCTGGCCTTCGCCGGATTGAAGTTCCGATGCGAGCTGAGCGTGGCGCGAACTTGATCAAGGGTTTGGCGCAACGGGTCGAGCAGTTCCATTGCTTTGGCCGTCGGCGTCATCCCTCGCTGGGCGGGAATCAGCAGTTGGTCGTCGAACTCTTGTCTGAGGCGGTTCAACTGGGCGCTTACCGCTGGCTGGCTTAGATGCAGTCGGGCAGCCGCCTTCGTGACGTTGCGCTCGATCAGCAGCGTCTCCAGCGTAACCAACAGATTGAGATCAAGGCGTTTGGTATCCATGGAATGGATAGTAGCCGATAACTTATGCGATTTCAAAAATACGTCGAAGCGTCCGAGACTCTTGCTGAAGCCAAACGTCGCGGCACGCTTTTCGGCGGCCAGGCGTGGTCGTCTGTCCGGGGCCGAAGCGATTTCGCCCTCAAGCCGGGATATAATCAGCATGAGCCAGATCGATACCTCCAAACCCCTGATCACCGTTGTCGGGGCCTCGAGCAAGCAGGGTCGCAGCGTCGCCAAGTCCCTGCTCGACAGTGGACGCTACCGCGTGCGCGCGCTGACTCGCCGTCTCGACAGCCAACCAGCGCAAGCCTTGGCGAAGAAAGGGGCCGAGGTCGTGGTGGCGCCCCTGGAACTCGGCCGGCAGGCCGAACTGACCGAAGCACTGAAAGGTTCGGCCGGGGCGTTCTTGATGACGCCGCCGATCGTCAAGGTGCCGCCGGCGGAACCCGAACTCAACCTCGGAAAGGAGTTGGCCGACGCGGCAGTGGCCGCTGGTGTCGAACACGTGGTTTTCAGCGGGCTCGAAAATGTCGAAGCGATCACCGGCGGCACCAAGTGGGCACCGCATTTCACGGACAAGGCGAAGGTAGAGGATTACATCCGCAGCTTACCCATTCGCAGCTCGTTTGTATACTTGGCGTTTTATTACACCAACTTCCTGGAATACTATGTGCCGCAAGGTGTGGAGGACGGCATAGATTTCGCCATATACTTGCCTCCGGACATCCCCGTGCCGTTCTGCGACCCGCTCACTGCGGCCGGTCCAGCGGTGCGCGAGATCTTCGATCACCCCGCGCGATACACCGGGGAGGCGCTGCCCGTGATCGGCGAGTTTATCTCGGCGCAGCAAATGGTGGACACGTTTGTGCGCGTCACCGGCAAGCGCGCGCGCTACGCCTCTGCATACTCGCGCGAAGACTTATTGCGCCATTTTCCGGGTTTCGCCGGCAACGAGCATCTCGTGCGCGAATTGGTGGGCATGGTCGAATATGCCGTCGAATATGGCTACTACGCTCCCGGGCGCGATCTGACCTGGAGTCGGAAGATCGATCCGAATGCGCTGACCTGGGAACAGTTCCTCAAGCGCAGCAAATGGCAGGGCGACTTGCTGTCCTATGGCGCCGCCGCCGAGGCCGAGCTTGCGCCGATCTGAGAGCGGCGACGCTGTGCTCTTCCTTAACTCGCCGAAGACAGCAGCTTGCCGTGCTTGCCGACGATCCTGACCGCGGTCAGCCGCCCGCTCCGGAAGGCGCCGGTATCGATGCCGAGCCGGCGCCCTTCGAACTTCGGCACATCCACGATCGTGTGTCCATGCACCACCCAGCGGTCGAGGATATGGGCCTTCTCGAAGAATTCCGAGCGGATGTTGAGCAGGTCGTCCTCGTCCTGCTCGACGAGGTCGATGCCCGGCCGGATGCCGGCGTGGACGAAGACGAACTTGCGCGAGCAGACCATGACCGGCAGCGTGCGCAAGAAGCTGACATGGCCAGCGGGAATGGCGGCGCGGATGCGCCGGTCGACCTCCTCGCTTGAGCCGTAAAGGTCGCCAAGGCGTGCCGGGTCGACGCCATAGGAATAGAGCGTCTCGAGCCCGCCGATCGCCAGCCAAAGTTCCCGCGACAGATGCCCGTCGAGATAGCCGAGCATGGCGACCTCGTGGTTTCCCGCCAGGCAGACGCGCAGGAAGCCTTGCGGCGCCGGCGCGATGAGATGATCGAGGACGCGTCTCGAGTTCGGGCCGCGGTCGACATAGTCGCCAAGCATGATGATGATCTTGCGCCCGCGAAAGGGCAACGCGTCGAGCAGGATCTTTTGTTCCAGCGACCGCAACTCCTTGTAGCAGCCGTGCACATCGCCGATCGCATAGACGACCGTGTCCTGCATTTCCAATTCCAGACGATCGCGCGGCGCGGTCCGGGGTCGTCTCGATCGCTGGAACAGGCTCACGGAATGAGGCTCGATGCTCGCATGGGGTTTCGGGAGCATGTCACACGGCACGCATGAAGCCTCGATATCATGCTTGGCCGGAATTACCACGGGCTCGTGACTTCAGGCGCGGGAAACCTGAAGTTGAGCCGCCTTGAGCCGGTAGCCGTAGTGACAGAGCATCACCAGCACGGCGGCCAGGAACCGCAGGATATCGACGCCGCCAAAGGTGGTTTTCTGCATTGCGCAACAAAAGATCGGGCGCGCGAGCGACCATGCATGCCCGGCTACACCCCGATGCCGCGTCCCTTGAGCGCCGCGGTGATCTCGTCGAGGATGGCCGGATCGTCAATGGTCGCCGGCATGGTCCATTCTTCCTTGTCGGCGATCTTCTGCATGGTGCCGCGCAGGATCTTGCCGGAGCGCGTCTTGGGCAGGCGCTTGATCGTCACCACCGTCCTGAAGGCGGCGACCGGGCCGATGCGCTCGCGCACAAGTCCTACCACCTCGCTTTCGATGAGGCCGATGTCGCGCGAAACGCCGGCGTTGAGTACGACGAAGCCAAGTGGCACCTGGCCTTTCATCGCGTCGGCGATGCCGATGACGGCGCATTCGGCGACGTCGGGATGCGCGGCAAGCACTTCCTCCATCGCTCCAGTCGATAGCCGATGGCCGGCGACATTGATGATGTCGTCGGTGCGGGCCATGACATAGAGATAGCCATCCTCGTCGATCATGCCGGCGTCGGCCGTCTTGTAGAAGCCTGGGAACTCCTCGAGATAGGCCTGGCGGAAGCGGGCGTCGGCGTTCCACAGAGTTGGCAGGCAGCCGGCCGGCAAGGGCAGCTTGACCACGACATTGCCGAGCGTGCCGCGGGCCACTTCATGGCCGGCATCGTCGAGCACGCGAATATCGTAGCCCGGCATCGGCACGCCGGGCGATCCGTATTTCACCGGCAAGAGCCCAAGGCCGGCCGGGTTGATGGTCATCGGCGAGCCGGTCTCGGTCTGCCACCAGTGGTCGATCACCGGCACGGCGAGCTTCTGCTCGGCCCATTTGATGGTTTCCGGGTCGGCGCGCTCGCCGGCGAGAAACAACGTGCGGAATTTCGACAGATCGTAACTCGGCACGAATTCGCCGCGCGGGTCCTGTCCCTTGATGGCGCGGAAGGCGGTCGGCGCGGTAAACAGCGCCACCACGCCATGCTGCGAGATCACCCGCCAGTAGGTGCCGGCGTCCGGCGTGCCGACCGGCTTGCCCTCAAACAGCACGCTGGTTGCGCCATGCAGCAGCGGGCCGTAGACGATGTAGGAATGGCCGACCACCCAGCCGACGTCGGAAGCCGCCCAGAACACTTCGCCCGGCTTGACGCCGAACTCGTTCTCCATCGTCCATTTCAAGGCGACCATGTGGCCGCCATTGTCGCGCACGATGCCCTTCGGCTGGCCGGTCGTGCCCGACGTATAGATGATATAGAGCGGGTCCGTGGCCAGCACCGGAACGCAGTCGACATTGGCCCCGGCGGCCCGCTCGCGCGCAACCGCGTCGGCATAATCGATGTCGTAATGGTCCTTCAGCTCGCAGCGCAACTGCTCGCGCTGCAGGATCAGGCAAGCGTCAGGCTTGTGCCTGGAGAGCTCGATCGCTGTGTCGAGCAGCGGCTTGTAGGCGACGGTGCGTCCGGGCTCCAGGCCGCAGGATGCCGAGATGATCAGCTTCGGCTTGGCGTCGTCGATGCGGGTGGCGAGTTCATGCGAGGCGAAGCCGCCGAAGACCACCGAATGCACGGCGCCGATGCGCGAGCAGGCGAGCATGGCGAAGGCCGCTTCCGCCACCATCGGCATGTAGATGATGACGCGGTCGCCCTTGCCGATGCCGCGGTTCTTCAGCACCGAGGCGAGTGCGATCACTTCGCGCTTCAGCTCGACATAGGTGAATTTCCTGATCGTGCCGGTGATCGCGCTGTCGTGGATCAGCGCCACCTGCTCGGCGCGGCCGCTGGCGACATGGCGGTCGATGGCGTTGAAGCAGGTGTTGCAGGAGGCGCCGGTGAACCAGCGGCCATAGACGCCGGCCTCGGCATCGAAGACGCGCTCATAGGGGGAGAACCAGTCGATGGCTTTCGCCGCGTCCGCCCAGAATTGCTCCGGATCGCGTTTCCAGCCCTCATAGACCTCGTGGTAGCGTGACGCCATCCAGCTTCCTCCCCAGGAAATTTGCCGTCCTCGAATAGCCTATGCTCTTCCTGCCGGCCATGTCTTCCCCGAAATTCGTCGATGGCCGATCTCGTCTCGGCCGCAAATATCCGGCACCATGGCATGCTGATAGCTGCCCGCCATGCGTTGGGCCAGGCCGCGAGCACGGCGGACTGCTCGGCGAGCTTCGAGACGCAGCAAAATGGCGACATATCGGGCAAGGCGCTCGGCTTCCGGCTGACGTTGCAGGGCCAGGACGGCAAGCCGCTGAAGATATTGCATGAGGACAAGGCGGTGCCGGGCTCGAGGAACTGCCCGACCTCCTACTCCCTGTCGGAGGCCTACGAATTTGCGCCCGAGGGCAAGCCGGCGGTGATTGCCGTGCTGGTCCAGCGCTTCAGCCAGGGCTTCGAAGGCCGCGACCGCCGCTTCATCGCGGTGACAGGCCGGGCGCGCTGAACAACGCCGGCCCGGCCGGGGCATGCAAACCCTGCCGACGGTGCCACGGCACCGTTCCTGCCTGTCCGCACTGTTTGCCGGCTTAAAGCGGCAAGGCCGCGAGCATCAACCCGACGCCGCCGGCGATCAATATCGCAGCCGCAAGAGCCTTCCGGTGGCGTTCGAATGCCGTCGGCGCGCGATCCCAATTGTAACGCATACTCGTCACCCTCTCCCCAAACGCCGGCGATTCCATAGCTTACTTAAGGGAAAGAAGGCAACACCCCCGTTTTCGTCAGCTTGCCGGGCAATGGCGTCAACTGTCACCTGCGGCCATCGATGGTTCCGGGAGATTGCCGTGAAGAAGGCCTGCGAAAAGCCGGTATCGAGCAAGCGCGAGAAACTATCCGCCGTGACCGCCGCGACGCAGACTTCACGCGGGTGATTTCCCGCACCAGTCGGGCCGAAGCCCGTCGTCGCCTGGGCGGTCAGGACGATGGACAGCATCGTCCTGCCGCGCTAATGGCTCTCCAGCATTCTTGCATGGACTGGAGGCCCCATGGCTGAAATCGCATCTGGAATGGTTCTGCGGCTGGCCGACGATGCATCGGTGCAGCAGGTCGGTGATGGTGCGGTCGTGCTTCTGGCGCGCAGCGGCCAGCTCTATACTTGCAACGGCACTACTGAAGCCTTTCTCGACAAGGTCGACGGCGCCCGCAGCCTCGACCAGATTGTCGATCTGCTGTCCGACGAGTTCGAGGTCGACAAGGCCATGCTCGACCAGGACATGGCGGCGCTTGCCGCTGAGCTGGTGGCGGAAGGTATCCTAGCCGACCCGGGTGCATGATGGCTGACGGGCTGCTGCGGGTGTTGTTTCGCGCCCATCTGTGGATCAGCGCGCGGCTGATGCCGGCCCTCGTCGGCAAGCGCGATTTCGAAGCGGTGTTGAAATGGGCGCCGCTGACATCGCCGACACCCTATCGCGGCCTGCCGTCCTCCTACATCGTCGCCAGCGTCAACCGTGCGGTCAGGCATCCCTGGCTGATGCGTGATCGAAGATGCCTGAGGGAGGGCCTGCTCGCCCATCGCTTCCTGCGTCTCGCTGGCTTCGACCCGGACCTGCGCTTTGGTGTCGATCCGCAGTCGATGCACGCGCCGCGCCTGTCGGCGCATTGCTGGGTCTGTCTCGATGGCCGGCCGGTGGTAAGCGATAGTCTCCCCGGCATGGTGGAGATCTATCGCCATCATGCCGAATCTGGAAAGGCGCGTGCCGCTTGACCGCGTCCATGAGCTACGCCCTTAACGGCCAGATCGTCGCCATTTCGGCCGAACGCGCCGAGCTCTGGCGCGATCTCGATAGGATGCTCGCGGGCCTGAGCGCCGCCGAACCCGTCGAAGCCGGCTTTCGCATCGACATCATCGAGACGCAATCGCTTTCCGAGACGCCCGAGGGGACGCTCGCCTTCGACGGCGAGGTGCCCGAGGACGGCCATTGCCGGATGATCGATGGCGGCGACGTCCTTCACCTGGTGTTTCCCGGCCGCCAGACGCTTTCCATCCGTGCCGGCGAGCGCCGGGCCGAAATCCGCACGCGCCCCGGTGTCAGGATCACCTGGACGGCGTGGATGCTGGTGCTTGATGCCGCGCTCGACGCGGGTGGGCAGTATATGCTGCACACCGCCGGCCTGACGCTGCCGGGGAGCGACGCCGTGGTCCTTATCCACGCCCCGAGCGGCACCGGCAAGACCACGACCTCGCTGGCGCTGGCTTCGCAAGGCTTCGGCCTCTGCGCGGACGATTCCATGATCCTCGATGTGGCGCCGGACAAAGCCGCGGCCTGGGGCTTGCCTCGCCATGTGAAGATCCACCGCAAGACAGCCGAACTTGTCCCTCTCGTCTCGCCCTGCCTCGGCCCGTCGTGGGACCGCAATGTCGAACAGGCCGTGTCGCTCGAGCGCCTCGGCCAGATCCTGCGCGTCGAAAGCGTGGTCGCTAGGCCGGTCTCGGCGCTGCTTCACCTTGCCCGCTCGGCCGACGGCGAGAGCAGGCTCAATCCCATGGCCAGGACCGACGCCATGGTCGCGCTGGCCGCCGACAATGTCAGGACCGGCATGACCGGCCTGCTGCCACTGCAAAAACACCGACTGGCGACGATCGCCAAACTGGTCACGACGGTGCCGACCTTTACCCTGGAGGTCGGCGCGCGACCTGCCGATGCGGCGCGGTTGATCCGGTCCGCGCTGGCGCTCGCCTGATT